>JAVEDG010000069.1 GCA_030841245.1 Actinomycetota bacterium | reverse complement strand
ACCGCCGAAGCCGAGCGGGACGCCGAAGCGCTGCGTCGACCCGACCGCGATGTCCGCGCCCAGCTCCCCTGGCGGCCGCACCAGCGTCAGAGCCAGCAGATCAGCGGCGACGGCCACGATGGCGCCGCGCTCCTGGGCACCGGCGACGACCGGCCCGAGATCGTGCACCGTCCCGCTCGCGCCGGGGAACTGCAGCAGAACGCCGAAGACGTCGCCGTCGGGCAGGCCGTCGGCCACGACGTCGCGCACCACGACGGCGATGCCCAGCGGCTCGGCCCGGGTGGCGACGACGGCCTTCGTCTGGGGCAGCACATCGGCGTCGACGACGAAGACGGCGTCGGCCGCCGCCTTGCTGGCGCGGCGCGCCAGGGTCATCGCCTCCGCCGCCGCAGTCGCCTCGTCGAGCAGCGAGGCACCGGCAACAGGCAGCGCGGTGAGGTCGGACACCATGGTCTGGAAGTCGAGCAGCGCCTCGAGCCGGCCCTGGGAGATCTCGGGCTGGTAGGGCGTGTAGGCGGTGTACCAGGCCGGGTTCTCCAGCACGTTGCGCAGGATCACCGGGGGCGTCACGGTCGCGTAGTAGCCGAGCCCGATCATCGAGGTCAGCACCTGGTTGCGCGCCCCGAGCTCGCGAAGCTCGTCGAGCACCTCGTGCTCATCCCGACCGGCGTCGAGGTCGAGGCGCTCGGTGATCCGGATCCCGGCCGGGACGGCGGCGGCGACCAGGTCCTCGAGCGACCCGTGGCCGAGCATCGCCAGCATCTTGGCCTGCTCCTCGGGAGCCGGCCCGATGTGTCGACGGGCGAACGGCAGCCCGGCGTCGAGCAGGCTGCGGGATCCACTGTCCTGGCGCTGGGTCACGTCGGGAGACCTCCTGGAGTCGGAGTCCGGAGTAGACGGGTGCTCGTCCGCGACCGCTCCCGGTCACCGACGACCCGCCTCCCCCTCTGTCACCGGTTGCGCTCCAGAGTCGCCTCGCCCGCGCGGTCCGGGTGCCTGAGAGGTTCCGGGGAGGTTGCCCCTTCGGCGTCCCGCAACGCCTGTCACGAGAACTCTCCCGCGCGAGGTCGTCAGCACGGCGACTCTACCTCGCCGCCCGCGGGGCCCTCGTGGCGGCGCGCGGCCTCGCCTGGTCGACCGGGCACGACGTGCGCGGCGGCCGGTCAGCCCGTCCGACGGGTCAGCCGGTACGGCGGGCCCGGCGCCGGGCCGAGAGCTCGTCGCTGGGGTGGTCCCCGTCGGTACCGTCCGTCTCCTCCGGGTCGGCCTCGGCGCGCTCGCCGGGGATCGAGGCGAGGGTTCCCTCGACCTCTCGCCAGACCCGGCCGACGGCGATGCCGAAGACACCCTGCCCGCCCTGCACCAGGTCGACCACCTCGTCGGCGGAGGTGCACTCGTAGATCGTGGCCCCATCGCTCATCAAGGTGATCTGGGCCAGGTCGTCGACGCCGTGGCCGCGCAGGGTGCCGACCGCCGTACGGATGTTCTGCAGCGAGACACCGGTGTCGAGCAGTCGCTTGACCACCTTGAGCACCAGGATGTCGCGGAAGCTGTAGAGGCGCTGGCTGCCGGACCCGTGCGCCGAGCGGATGCTCGGCTCGACCAGACCGGTGCGCGCCCAGTAGTCGAGCTGCCGGTAGGTGATGCCGGCCGCGCTGCAGGCGGTCGGGCCGCGGTAGCCCATGTCCTCGGGCAGCACCGGCAGGTCGTCGTCGAAGAGCAGTCCCTGCCGACCGGCCCGCGCCCGTGCAGACGTGCGGGCCTCGCCGTCCTCCGTGCCACCCGTGCCGATCGTGCCGCCGGGGTTGCTCACGCCGACCTCCGTCTCGCACCCTCTGGGGAAGTGTGTCCCCGGCGCTCTGGCCCGAAGGAGCGGATCACAGCGCTGGAGTTACAACGAGGGCGTTCGCTGCTCACCGTACGGCGGTACCCCGGGCCGGTCAACGAAATCGACCCCGGCGGCCCGGCGTGTCACCCCGGCGACGCTCAGTGCTGCGGGCCCTCGAAGTCCTCGGGCGAGATCTGGTCGAGGAACTCGCGGAAGCGCTCGACCTCGTCCTCCTGCTCGTCCGGGATCGTGATGCCGGCCTCTTCGAGGACGTCCTCGGCCCCGAAGATCGGCGAGCCCGTGCGCAGGGCGATGGCAATGGCGTCCGACGGTCGGGCACTGACCTCGAGGCCGCTGGCGAAGATCAGCTCGGCGTAGAAGATCCCGTCCTGCAGGGCCGTGATCTGCACCTGGCTCAGCTCCTGCCCGGCCGCCTGCAGCAGGTCGCGGATCAGGTCGTGTGTCATCGGCCGGGGCGGGACGACTCCCTGCTGGGCGAAGGCGATCGCCGTCGCCTCCACCGCGCCGATCCAGATCGGCAGGTAACGCTCCCCGGCCGACTCCTTGAGCAGCACGATCGGTTGGTTGGCGGGCATCTCGACCCGCACGCCGACGACGTCGAGCTCGTTCACGTCAGCCACACTACCTGCACCGGCCCCCGCGGAACCGTGCTCGTTGGTGCCGTGCCGGTCACCCACCGACCGAGCGGCCCAGGGCCGCGTGCACCAGGGCGGCGTGCAGCTGCAACGACAGGTCGCCTACCTCTCGGGCCAGCTCCTGCGCCCGAACCCGGGCGTCGAGGCTGCGTTGACGGAGCAGCGGTGACACCAGCTGCTCGATCAGTCCGGCCTCGCGCTCCGCAGCCGTGCGGAAGGTGCGCAGATGACGCGGCTCGAGCCCGAACGAGCGCAGCGCCGACGCGAGGACCGCCATCGAGCGCGCGTCGGTGTCGAACGTCCCGTCGCGCCGGCGGGGCTCGATGAGGCCGTACTCCTCGAGCTGGTCCAGCAGCTCGGCGTCGATGCCGGCCTGCTCGATGAGCTGCTCGCGGGTCAGACGGGCCGCGCGTAGGTCCCCGACGTCCGCCGCGCCGACCGGCCCGGGCCGGCGCGGGCCGCGGCGGGGGACGTCGCCGCGGTCGAGCGCCTCGAGCTGCGCCTTGATCACCCGCAGCGGCAGGTAGTGGTCGCGCTGCGCCGCGAGCACGTACCGGAGCCGCTCGACGTCGGCGTGGCTGAACTTGCGGTAGCCCGACGGCGTGCGCGCCGGGTCGACCAGTCCTTCGGACTCCAGGAAGCGGATCTTGGAGATCGTCACGTCCGGGAAGTCGGGCCGCAGCAGCCCGATGATCTCCCCGATGCTCATCAGCGAGCGGATGGGCAGCGCCGAGCTCATCCCGGCTCGCTGCCCGGCCGCTGGCTCGGGTAGAACACCAGGCGGTACTTGCCGATCTGCACCTCGTCGCCGCCGGCAAGGGGCCCGTCGTCGATGCGCTCGCGGTTGACGTAGGTGCCGTTGAGGGAGCCCACGTCGCGCACATGGAAGCCGCCGCCCTGCTCGGCGCGGACGAACTCAGCGTGCCGACGCGAGACCGTGACGTCGTCCAGGAAGATGTCGCTCGACGGGTGCCGTCCGGCCGTGGTCACCTCGGAGTCGAGCAGGAAGCGGCTGCCGGAGTTGGGCCCACGCCGTACGACGAGCAGCGCCGACTCGGGCGGCAGCGCGTCGACCGCGGCCTGGTCGGCCGGGGTGAGGCCCTCGGTGTTCTCAGCGGCCTCGCCCGCCTCGATCCCGCTGATCGTGATCGTGGACGTCTCACCCGGGGACGGGGTGCGCAGCGCGGCGCCGCAGTTGCTGCAGAACCGGCTGTCGTCCGGATTGGCATGTCCGCACTGGGTGCAGAACGGCATCGATTCGCCTCCCGCCGCGGGCTGTCGCCGCAGACGTCGTGTCGGTCGGGCCAGTCGTCTTCGCCTTGCCACCCCGCCTCGCTGCCGTGAGGCGAGCGGTGCAGAGCACTCTGTCATGCGGTGCGCGGCGACGGTTCGGCACCGGGCTCCGGCCGCGACCCTCGACCCAAGGTCGAGGTTGACGGTCGCCATGGAACCTACGTGCCGGGGGGCGCGAGGGTCAACAAACTGCGCGGGAACATCCGGTCGGCCCAGTCGTCGAAGATCCCCGGGTCAGGTCTGGTCGAGGCCCTGCTGGTAGGCCGCCGCGTCGAGCAGCGACTCCACGCTCGCGGCGTCCTCGGGGCGGATGTCCATCAGCCAGCCCGCACCGTAGGGGTCGGAGTTGACCGTCTCGGGCGCCGCGTCCAAGGTCTCGTTGCGGGCCACGACGGTCCCGCTCACCGGGGCGTAGACGTCCGACACACTCTTTGTCGACTCCACCTCACCGCACGGCTGGCCGGCCGAGACCTGGTCACCGACGCCCGGCAGCGTCACGAACACGATGTCGCCGAGCGCGTCCTGGGCGAAGTCCGTGATGCCCACCCGCACCGTCTCGCCGTCGGCGCGGACCCACTCGTGCTCCTTGGTGTAACGAAGGTCCTCGGGATACACGGTTCGCCCTCTCTGGTCGCCCTCTTCCGCGGTCCGGTCCTGCCTCGGTCGCCCGGCTCAACGCCCACTTGCTGGGGCCGGGCGAGCGTACTGAGGCCGCGGAGCCGGCCGCAAGGACGTGATGGTGAGGGAGTCCTGCTGCGCAACCATCCCCGTGGCCCCTTCCTGGTGGAGCACGTCGAGCACGCCCCCGGGGATGTCCAGCGCCGCCGCGAGGGTCCGTGGGTCGCCGATGACCAGGAAGTGGTACGGCGAGTGCAGCAGGGTGCCGTCGACCTGGATGCCGCCGGCCGCGTCCACCAGATGGGTGCTGACGACGACCCTGACCTGCTCGCCGCCGACCGAGGAGATCTCGACGGCTTCTGCGCCGGCGTCGCGCAGCTCCTCCAGCGCATCGAGCAGCACGTCGGCATGCACGTGGTTCTTGGGGTCGGTGATGGTGAACTCGATGCCCGGCCCGGTTGCGGGCACTGTGCCGGCCAGGATCCCCAGAGTGCGGGTCCGCGCCCTCGCCTCCTGCAGGGCCGCCCGCGACCCGCTCGCGCCACCCGTCACCGCCGCCCGGGTGTCCTCCAGGTCCCGGGCCTCGGCCTGCAGCCGCGCGGTGCGCTGGGACACGTCGTCCAGGATGCGGACCAGGTCGGACTGGCTCAGCGTCGACAGGCCGGCGACCTGGTTGGACCTCACCTGCACTGCAAGGCCGAACCCGAGGGCGGCGCACAGCACGGCGGCGACCAGCTGCCCCCGGGTGGCTCGTGGGCGTGCGGCCGCGGCGAGCCGGCCCAGCGCAAGTCGGCTCATGCGCTGAACAGATGCCGCCGGATCGCGGCGGCGTTGGAGAAGATCCGGATGCCGAGGACGACGACGACTCCCGTCGACAGCTGAGCGCCGACACCGAGCTGGTCGCCGAGGTAGACGACCAGCGCCGCGACGACGACGTTCGCGACGAAGGACACCACGAAGACCTTGTCGTCGAAGATCCCGTCGAGCAGCGCTCGCATACCACCGAACACCGCGTCCAGAGCGGCGACGACGGCGATCGGCAGGTACGGCTGCAGCCAGGTGGGCACGGTCGGCTCGTAGATCAGCCCGGCAACGATCCCGAGCACGAGGCCGACTGCGGCGATCACTGGCTGCGTCCCCCCCTCGCGGCGGCGTAACGGATGGTGACCCCGGCCGAGGCCGGCAACGTCAGGTCGTCCTCGGCACGGATCGAGTAGGTGATGCCGTAGTCGTGCAGCACCTGAAGGTAGCTGCCGCCGAAGCCTTCCGCGAACTTGGTCCGCACGATGTCCGGTGCGCCGATGACATCGATCGAGTACGGCGGGCTCAGCGGCCGGAAGTCGACCAGCACCGCGTCCCCGGCCGAGCGGATCGCGCTGAGCCCGGTGAGTCGTTGGCCGTTGATGCTCACCGCCTCGGCTCCGGCCGCCCAGACCTGGTTCACGAGCGTCTGCAGGTCTCGGTCGGTCACCCGGCCCTGTGAGCCGCCCGTGCTGTCCCGAGTGTCCAGGCCGTCCGCACCGGCACCCGACGGTGCGTCGGAGAGGCGCAGCACGAACCCGGGTCCATGCACGTCGCCCAGGCCCGTTGCCGCCTCGAGGCGGGTCAGCCGACGTCCCACGTCGACCCCCTCCCCCGTCACGACGAGCGCACGGCGGCGCTCGTCGGCGACCTGGCTGCGCAGCCGGTCGAGGTCGGCGGCGAGCTGGTCGTTGGCCGCGTCGCGGCGCCCGACCTCGGCGGCCAGCGCGGCTCGCGCCTGCGCCGCCGCCGGAGCCCGGTTGCGGGTCTGCGCTGCAGCAGTTGCCAGCAACAGGCCTACCGCGACCAGTCCGACGGTCAGCACCCAGCCCGGTCGCCAACGTGAGACGGGATCCGCGCGGCGGGCTGCCGCCTCGGCGTACCCGGCGTCGAGTGCGTCCTCGACGATCCGGGTCAGCAGCGCCATCGATGCGACGGGGGAGGCCGACGCGGGTCCGACGTGTCCCGGATCTCGCCGGTGCATCGTGGCCACCGCGTCAGCCTGCCACGCGGCGTCGGTCTGGTGAGCGGATCACGTGGGGGTCGACGGCCTCAGCTGTCGGTCCGCTCGACGACGGCCACCCACCGGTCGAGCAGGGCGTACGCGCGCTCGTCGTCCGGGCCCTCGGCCCAGACGTGGGTGACCGGCTCGGCCGGGTCCGGCAGGATCAGCGCCCACCTGCCGTCGGCCTCGACCACCCGGACGCCGTCCGTGGTGTCGACGGTGCGCTCGCCCGCCTCCTCGACGACGGCCCGCATGACCATGCCCTTGGCCGCCCACGGGGTGGCCACCGAGCGGCGCACGATGTGCGTCTGCGGGATCCGGGCGTCGATCTCGGAGAGCTGGAGCTGGGTACGCGCGACCAGTCCGACCAGCTGGACGAACGCGGCCAGACCGTCGATCGCGGTGCTGAACTGCGGCACCACGAACCCGCCACGGCCGTCGCCGCCGAAGATGACGTCGGGGTCGGTGGTCGCGAGGGTGAGCTCGGCAGGTGACGTGCCGATCCAGCGGATTTCGATGCCGTGGAACGCGGCGACCCGCTCGGCGATCCGCGTCGTCGTCACCGGCAGGGCCACCGTCCCGCGCTTGCACTCCGCAGCGATCAGGTCGAGCACGACGAGCAGCGCGCGTTCGTCCTCGATCACGACACCTCGCTCGTCGACGATCGAGATCCGCTCCCCGACCTGGTCGAAGTGCACACCGAAGGCTGCTCGGGAGGAGGACACCAGCCGACCGAGCCGCTGCAGCGACTCGCTGCGCTCGCTCGGGGTCTCCGTCGGTGCGCTCTCGTTGAAACCGTTGTTGACGGTGAGTGCGTCGACGCCGAGGCGACCCAGCAGCGACGGGAGGACGAGTGCGGCGGTGCCACCCCCGGTGTCGACCACGACCTTCATCTGGGCCTCGGCCACACCGGTCGAGTCCATCCCGCGCAACAGCTCGAGGGCATAGGACTCCATCACGCGCGGCGGGAAGCGCAGGTCACCGATCTCACCGGGGAAGGCCCGGCGGTACTCCCCTCGGCTGAACGTGCGTTCCAGCTTGCGCTGACCTGCCTGCGACAGGTCGGCGCCCTGGTCGTCGAGGAACCGGATGTCCACGCTCTCCGGCTGGCCGGGGGTCGTCCGGATCAGCACCCCACCGGCGTGGCCCTGGGCGGTCTCGAGCCGCGCCACCGGGACCGGGACCACCTCCAGGTCGATGACGTTGATGGCGCTGGACGTGAGCGCCGAGATGACCGCGCGCTTGAGCGCGCGGGCGGCTCGGGAGACGTCGCGCGACGTGGTGACCGTGACGCCCTTCTTCAGGGTCGTCGCCCAGGCGCTCGCGAGCCGGACGGCCAGCTCCGGGGTGATCTCGACGTTCACGATGCCGGAAACACCTCGCGGGCCGAACAGGCTGCGCTGTCCCCGCGACTCGAAGATGACGTCGGTGTTGACGACCGCGCCCTCCTCGACCGTCTTGAACGGGTAGACGCGCACGCCGGCGGTGACGATCGCCTCCTCGCCGATGACACACTCGTCCCCGATGACCACGCCCTCCTCGACCCGGGCGCCGCGCATGATGTCGGTGTTCTTGCCGATCACGCAGGCCCGCAGGTTGGTCTGCGGCCCGATGAACACGTTGTCGTGCACGACGGCTCGGTGGAGGAACGCACCGCCCTTCACCACGACATTGCTGCCGAGCACGGTGAACTCACGCAGCTCGGCGCCCGCCTCGACCTTGGCGTAGTCCCCGATGTAGAGCGGGCCGCGCAGGACCGCCTCGGGGTGGACGTCGGCGCCCTCCGCGATCCACACGCCCGGTGACACCTCGAAGCCGTCCAGGTCCACGTCGACCTTGCCGGACAGCACGTCGGCCTGCGCGCGCACGTAGGTCTCGAGCGTGCCGACGTCCTCCCAGTAGCCCTCGGCGACGAAGCCGTAGATGGGCTTGCCCTCCTCGACCAGCCTGGGGAAGACGTCACCGGACCAGTCGATGGACTCACCGCGGGCGACGTAGTCGAACACCTCCGGCTCCATGACGTAGATGCCGGTGTTGACGGTGTCGGAGAACACCTGGCCCCAAGTTGGCTTCTCCAGGAAGCGCTGCACCCGGTTGTCGTCGTCGACGATCGTGATGCCGAACTCCAGCGGGTCGACGACGCGGGTGAGACACACGGTGACCAGCGCGCCCTTGTCGTGGTGGAACTTCACCAGCTCGGTCAGGTCGAAGTCGGTGAGCGCGTCGCCCGAGATGACGAGGAACGTGCCGTCCTGGAGCAGGTGCTCGGCGTTCTTCACGCTGCCCGCCGTACCGAGCGGCGTGTCCTCCGTGGCGTAGTGCAGCGTCATCCCGAGGTCTTCGCCGTCGCCGAAGTAGTTGCGCACCAGGCTGGCGAGGAACTGCACCGTCACGACGGTCTCGGACACCCCGTGCCGCTGCAACAGCCGCAGCACGTGCTCCATGATCGGCTTGTTCACGATCGGGAGGAGGGGCTTGGGCATGCTGGCCGTCATCGGCCGCAGGCGAGTGCCTTCCCCGCCGGCCATCACCACGGCTTTCACGTCACGCGTCCTTCCTGTGTCGCCGTCCTACCTGTCAGTGTCGTCCTAGCTCACTGTCGCCTCGCCATGCGTAGCGCCCACCACCTCGCGCACCTGCACGACGTAGAGCAGCCCGGCCAGCCAGTACAGCGCCGACCCCCAGATGGCGAAGGCCCAGCCGAACGCGTGTGCGACGTGGCTGACCGCGGAGTCGCCGTCGCCGAGGAGGAGCAGCGGGAAGCCGAAGAGCAGGTTGAAGGTGGCCGCCTTGCCGAGGAAGTGCACCGGCAGCGGCCCGAACCCGTGCCGGCGCAGCACCGGGAGGAAGACCGCGAGGAGCAGGTCACGGCCCACCAGCGCGACGGTCAGCCAGAGCGGTACGACGTGGCGAGCGGTGAGGCCGACGAGTGTCGCGAGGATGTAGAGCCGGTCCGCAGACGGGTCGAGCAGCTGGCCGAGCCGTGAGGTCTGGTTCCAGCGACGGGCGATCTTGCCGTCGAGCCAGTCGGTGGCCCCGCTGACCGCCAGCACCGTGATCGCGAGAGGGTCGTGCTTGGTGAGGACGAGCCAGAGGAAGAACGGGACGCCGACCAGACGGAGCAGGCTCAACCCGTTCGGCAGCGTGACGACCCGGTCCGAGACCGGGGTCGGCTCCCCCACGAGTAAGCCTCCTCCTGCGCTGAACTGAGCGTTTGCTCCCCTACGACCCTATCCATCCGGTCCAGGAGCCGCGTCGGCCAGCACGAGGAGGTCTCTGTCGAGGAGCGGGGTCTGCGGGTCTCCGACGGGGCGGCCGTCCAGCCGTAGCACCACCGCCTCCCAGGCCAGTCCGGCCGCCCGCACGGCCGCACCGGCGGTCGCTGCGGCGACCGGTGCCCGGCGGTCGCAGCGGTCGACGAGCACGACCGGCAACGGCTCGGCCAGCGCCGCGGCGTACTGCTCCGGGCGGTTCAGGTTCTGCACCGAGCGCAGCATCGGGTCGAGCCGGGCCAGCTCGGGGCGGGCGAGCAGGGCATTCTCGTCCGGCTCTGCGGACCCCGGCGGCGCGAGCGCGTTCACGCCGGCCCGACCCGACTCCACCAGGGCGGCCGCCCGGGTCGCGAGCGAGGGCCGGTACGCCGCCGCGAGGGGCTGGCGGCGACCGGCGATCGTGGGGACCGCGGCCTCGGTCCCGGGCTCCACGGCGGCGAGTACGGCGGCGACGAACGCCGGGTGCAGGAAGGGCATGTCGGTGGCCGCCGCGAACACCAGGTCGGCCCGATCGTGCAACGCGGCCAGTCCAACGGCCAGCGCCACCAGCGGACCCGCCCCGCGGCCGTCGTCCTCGATCACCTCGACGCCGATCGGCAGCCTCGGCAGCTCGTCGCCGGGTGACCGCACGACCACCACCGGCCCGTCGACGCCGCGCGCGACGAGTCCGACCACGCGCCGCAGCAGGGTCGAGTCGTGCCAGGCCAGCGCCGGCTTGGCGGTCCCCATGCGAGCCGAGTCGCCTCCGGCCAGCACCACTCCGGCAGTCGGCACGACTCCAGGCTAGGCGTGCCGCGGAGCCGGGCCGTCGAGTGGAGGGTCGGTCAGGCGGTGGGCGGGTCGTCGTCGGCGGTCAGGCCGAGGTAGCCGCGGGCGACCCGGCTGACGAAGTGGTAGACGCCGTCCTCCTCGGGCGCGAGCGGTCCGGCCACGTGGTGCTCCGAGCCGAGCCCGCGCTGCACCGACTCGCAGGCCGCCCAGTCCTGCCGGTTGGTCAGGTCCCAGAAGTCCACCGCGTACGCCGGGTCGAAGCCGGGTTGCTGCACGGCGTCGGTCGGGAACGCCCAGGCGCACTCGACCAGCGTCCGGTCGACGTCGACCGGTGTCAGCAGATGTGTCATCACGTAGTCCGGGTGCAGGCTGACCAGCAGGTTCGGGAACACCGCGACGTACATCACCGTGCGCAGCTCGCGCTCCGCCAGCCCGGCGATCGCCACACCTGCGCTGCTCCCGTCCAGCGACATGGTGGTCGCGTCGGGCCGCAGCTCCATCCACCCCCCGACCCAGTCGCCGGGCAGGTCCAGGTTGGCCCCGCTCTCCGGCGGGCTCACCCGGCACAGCTCGGGATGGATCATCGAGCAGTGGTAGCACTCCTGGTAGTTCTCGACGATCACCTTCCAGTTGGCGGCGACCTCGTACTCGTGGCGCACCAGCGTCTGCAGCTCGCCGGGCGCATAGGGCGCGACGATCTCGGCGAGCTCGCCGACCTGCTCGTCGAACGGCGGGGCGGTGCGGGACCTGTCGACGAACACCCAGCCGTGCCACTCGCGGACGGGCAGCTCGCCGAGCCCGTGGGGGCTCGGGTCGAACCCCGGCACGTGCTCGAAGCTCGGCGCGACCTGCAGCGAGCCGTCGAGCCGGTAGGTCCAGGCGTGGTACGGGCAGACGATGGCTCGCTTGTTGGCCGACGTACCGCACGGCAGCAGCTCGTGACCGCGGTGCCGGCAGACGTTCGCGAAGGCGCGCAGCCGCCCGTCCTCGGCCCTGGCGAGCAGCACCCCGGAGTCGCCCAGCGACACCGCGCGGTGGTCGCCTACGACGGCGACGTCCGCGCTGCGACCGGCGCACACCCAGCCACCGAAGAAGTGCCGATGTTCCCAGGCGAAGACCGCCGGGTCGACGTAGGCCTCGCGCGGCAGCATGCGGCTCGTGCCCAGCGGCGCCAGCGCGGGCAGCACCCGTTCACGGGCGACGGGGGCAGGCTCGCTGCGGTCCGCTAACTGACTGAACACACAGTCAAGATAGTCGGGGAAACGGCCGGCCGTCCAGCATCGCGGTGCGGGTGTCCCGCCCCTCACCCACCGGCGGCGAAGCTCTCGATGCCGCGCTCGCCGCGCTCGCCGCGGCGCAGCCATCGGTAGGCCAGCAGGCCCAGCGCGACCGCGAGGAAGGACGCCAGCAGCATCAGTGACGCCAGGGCGTTCAGGGCGGGGCTCGGCGCTGCGCGCGCGGTGTTGTAGATCTTCACCGACGTGGGCTCGCTCGACGAGTCCCCCGACAGGTAGCGCACGATGACGAAGTCGTCGATGACGTCGGCGAATACGAGCACCGTGCTCGCGAAGATCGCGGGGGCCAGCAGCGGGAGCAGCACCCGGCGTACGGCGCCGAGCGGCGACGCGCCGAGGTCGACAGCAGCCTCCTCGTACTGCTTGCCGATCGTCACCAGCCGGGCGCGCACGATCACTACCGGGTAGGACAGCTGGAAGGTCACCAGCCCGGCGACCTGCGCGGAGGTGCCGAGCTGCAGGGGTGTGGTCAGCTGGGTGACGAGGAAGAGCAGGGCGACCGCGAGCAGCGTCTCGGGGATGACGAACGACAGCAGCATCAGCAGGTTGGCCCCGGAGGGCAGCCGGCCGTGCCACCGGTCCACACCGAGCGCGAACGCCACCCCCAGCGGGATGGTCACAGCCGTCGTGAGCACGCCGAGCACGAGGGTGTGGGTCAACGCGGTGTGCAGGCTGTCGTTGTGCCACACGGACCGCTCGGGGTCGCCCCAGTACCAGCGGAACGAGAAACCCTGCCAGACGGTGCGCGACCGACCGGCGTTGAAGGAGAAGACGACGGCGATCACGACCGGCAGCAGCGACCAGAGCAGGTAGCCCACGGTCAGCGTCTGCAGCACCCGCGGCTTTCGGAACGGGTCGCTCCACCACCCGGTGAGAGCGCTCACGAGGCCACGCCCTCGGAGCGCGCCGACCGCACATAGATGATCATGGGCACCAGCGACACGACCAGGACGAGCAGGACAAAGGCGCCGGCCTGACCGGTCTGCCCCGGCGTGAGCACCGAGTTGTTGATCAGGTTCCCCACCATCGAGGTGCTCGGCGAGGCGGAGAGCAGGTCGTTGGTGAAGTAGTCGCCGAGCATCGGGAGGCAGGTGAGCAGGACGGCGGCAACGATCGCCGGGATGCTCAGCGGCAGGGTCACCCGCCGGAACGTGTCGAACCGGCCGGCGCCGAGGTCGCGCGCGGCCTCGAGGACATGCGGCTGGAACCGGTCCAGCCCGGCGTACAGCGGCAGGATCATGTAGGGCACGTAGCCGTAGACCAGCCCGAGCACGACGACCAGACCGCGGCCGTTGAGCCAGTCGACCTGCACGTTGAACAGCCCGCCGAGGCCCAGCGCCCGGTTGACCAGCCCGTCGTTCTGCAACAGGTTGACCCAGGCCAGCATCCGCATCATGTAGCTGATCCAGAACGGCGCGATCAGCAGCGTCAGCAGCAGGCCGCGCCGCCGCCCGGCGTACCGCGCCGTGTAGTAGGCCACCGGGTAGGCGATGACCAGACACAGAGCGCTGGCGCTGAGCACGTAGACGGCGGTCCGCAGCAGCGCGGGGCCGAAGAAGCCGTCCGACCCAATGATGTGGGAGAACACGTCCTGGAACTGCACGGTGTTCCAGTGCACGGGGTTCCAGACCGGCACCGGGCTGCGGAAGATCGGGTCGATCTGGCCGAAGACGATCGCGAGCACGACGTAGAGCGGCACCAGGAAGAGCAGGACCAGCCACAGCGTCCCGGGGAAGGCGAGCACCGGCCACAGCACGCGGGTGCGCGCGGCCGGCGGGGCGGCCGCGATGTCCTGCCGCTCGTCCGGTTCGGGCGGCGCGTCGAGACTCACCTGCCGTTCACCGACCCGTCACCGGCGGACCTGCCACTCACCCGCCCGCCTTGAACTGCTGCCAGATCGCGTGCCACGCGGCGTCGGCCGCGGGTGGCAGCTCGAGCAGCCGGTACCCGGCCGTGAACCACTCGCGCCGTACGACGGCGGACTCGAGGTTCTTGGGGACATAGCCGTCGGCCACCACCTTCGCCGGGTCGAGCGCGTTCTGCGGCGGCTGGTAACCGATGTAGCCGAAGTTGTCGAGGGCGTTCTTGGTGTCGAGCATGTGGTTGAGGAAGTAGTGCGCCGCGACCGGGTTCTGCCCACCGGACAGGATCACCATCAGGTCGTTGTCGACCTCGCCCTTGCCGTCCTCCGGGAACCAGTAGGCCAGGACATCGGGCTTGGTGCCCTTGGGCAGGTAGTACTGGGCATTCACGATGTCGCCCGACCACATCTGCGCCAGCCAGAGCTGACCGGCAGGCAGGTCGTTGTACATCGTGATGGTGACCTTCGGGTTGGTCTTGGCGTTCAGGTCGAGCATCTGGTTCTTGATGACTGTGAGGTCCTTGGCCTTCTGGGTGTTGATGTCGGTGATCCCGGCGCGCAGCGCGACCATCGCCATGGCCGTGTGCCAGTCGTCGATGACGGCGACACGGCCCTTGTGGGTCGGGTCCCACAGCGAGTCGTAGGGGTTGGCCATGCCGCCGATGTCGGCGGGGATCTTGTCCGACCGCCAGCCGACACCGGTCGTGTAGACCGTGTAGGGCACGGTGTAGCGCCACTCGCCGTCGTACCAGGGGTTGGAGAACTCCGCCCAGAGGTTCGACTGGTGCGGGATGTAGCTGTGGTTGAGCGGCCGGATCAGCTTGGCGGTGACCATCTTGGCGATCTGGTCATAGCTCGGGAAGTAGATGTCGTAGAGCACCTTGCCGGACCGGATCTTGGTGAGCGCCTCGTCCGTGTCGTTGAAGGTGGACACGGTGACCTTGACGTCGTACTTCTTCTCGAACTCCTTGACGACCTTGGGACCGATGTAGTCGTCGTAGTTGTAGAGCCGCAGGGTCGATCCAGCTTGCGGTTTGAGCCCGCTCTTGATCGGCTTGTTGTCCTTGTAGATCGGCCAGGTCACCGGATTGTCGGGGCTGGCGATCTGGAAGCCGGCCGGGGTCGAGCCGCCGCTGGGTCCGGCCACGTTGTTCGAGCTGCACGCCGCGAGGAAGTCCAGCAGCGCAGGGCCGGCGATCGCTCCGAGCGCAGCCCGACGCATGAAGCTGCGGCGGTCGATCGGGACAGGTCGCCGTCGGGCCGGCTCCCCCTCGCTCCCGACACTTTCTGGCTGGCGATCAGACGGATCGTCGGGACTGTGGGGCACGGCGACCTCCTCGACCGGACAGACACCATCGACGCCGGGCCGTCTCGCGTTACCGCCCGGAGCCGACCTTGCTCCGTGTCGGAACGCTCGCATAGACTGAACCTTCAGTCAATGCCTCCGGTGACGTGCTCGCCGGACCGCACCGTCCGGCGAATGGGTGGGCATGAGCGTCACGTCGGTGAGCAGCCAGATCACGACGGACCTCGACGGCCTGATCGCTGCCGAGGAGGACCAGTTCCGCCGCCGCCAGCCGGGGTCGGCGCGCATCGGGCGGCGCGCGACGGGCTCGTTGGCCGGCGGGGCGACCTCCAGCTGGCAGATCGCGGCACCGCAGCCGGTGTGGCTCAGCCATGGGGCGGGGTCCAAGGTCTTCGACCTCGACGGGAACGAGTACGTCGACCTGCACGGCGGTTACGGCGTGACCCTGGTGGGCCACGCCCATCCGGCGATCGTGGCCGCCGTGACGGCGCGAGCCGGGCTCGGGACGCATTTCGCGCAGCCCACCCAGGACTCGCTGGTCGTGGCCGAGGAGCTGGCGCGACGGTTCGGTCTGCCGCTCTGGCGGTTCGGCAACTCGGGCACCGAGTCGACGATGGACGCCGTGCACCTGATGCGGGCCGCGACCGGGCGCGACCTGATCATCAAGGTCGAAGGCTGCTACCACGGCCACCACGACTCGGTGCAGGTCTCGGTCCTGCCGGAGGCCGACGAGATCGGGCCGGCAGACCACCCGGTCGGCGTCGCCGCCAGCACGGGCATCCCCCGGGCGATCCGGGACCTCGTCGTCGTCGTCGGCTTCAACGACGCGTCCGCGGTCGCGCGGGCGCTGGCGGAGCATCCGGGACAGATCGCCGGGATGATCGTCGAGCCGGTGATGATGAACGCCGGCATCATCCCCCCGGAGCCCGGCTACCTCGAGGCGGTCCGCGACCTGCTGCACGCCGAAGGTGCACTGCTCGCCTTCGACGAGGTCAAGACCGGTCTGACCGTCGGGCCCGGTGGGGCGACGCGTGCGTTCGGTGTGACCCCGGACATCATCTGCCTGGCCAAGGCCCTGGGCGGCGGCGTGCCGGTGGCGGCCATCGGCGGGAGCGAGGCGGTGATGGGCCTGATCGCCGACGGCACCTACGACCAGGTAGGCACCTTCAACGGCAACCCGCTGGCGATGGCCGCGGCCAGGGCGACGCTGCTCGACGTACTCACCGATGACGCCTACAGGCACCTCGAGCACCTGAGATCCCGGATGGCCGACCGGGTGACCGCCGCCCTGGCGGCGCAGGACCTGCGCTGGCCGGTCGTCACCTGTGGCGCCAAGGGCTGCATCACCTTCCGGGACCGCCCGGTGCGGTCGTTCCGTGACTTCCTGGGCATCGACGGACGGCTCGGGCACCTGCACTGGCTGGTCCAGCACAACGGCGGGGTCTTCCTGCCGCCCTGGGGAAAGGTCGAGCAGTGGCTGCTCTCGGTCCAGCACCAGGACGATGACGTCGATCGGTTCGTCGCCAATGTGGCGCACTTCGCCCAGATGGTGAAGGGTTGACCGTGTGACGCGCGGGGTCGGCGAGCTGCGGCTGGTGGGCCTGGAGAAGGCCTACGACGGGGTGCCCGCCGTGCGCGGCATCGACCTCGAGATCGGAGCCGGCGAGTTCTTCTCGCTGCTCGGGCCTTCCGGCTGCGGCAAGACGACCACGCTGCGGATGATCGGTGGCTTCGAGGAGCCGACGGCCGGACGCATCGTGCTCGACGGCGCCGAGCTCGCCGCTGTTCCTGCGCACAAGCGCCCGGTCAACACCGTGTTCCAGTCCTATGCGTTGTTTCCCTTCCTCGACGTGTGGGACAACGTCGCGTTCGGTCTGCGCTACCAGAAGGTCACCAAGGCTCAGAAGGCCCAGCGGGTCGGTGAGATCCTCGACCTGGTGCGCATGGGCGACTTCGCCCAGCGGCGTCCGGCTGCACTGTCGGGGGGTCAGCAGCAGCGGGTGGCGCTGGCGCGCGCGTTGGTGCTCAACCCGGTCGTCCTCCTGCTGGACGAGCCGCTCGGCGCATTGGACGCCCAGCTGCGCAAGCATCTGCAGCTCGAGCTCAAGACGGTGCAGGAGTCGGTGGGCATCACGTTCGTCTACGTCACGCACGACCAGGAAGAGGCGCTCACCATGTCCGACCGCATCGCGGTGATGCGGGACGGGCGGGTCGAGCAGGTGGGTCCACCGCGGGAGATCTACAGCAGTCCTGCGTCGGCGTACGTCGCGTCCTTCCTAGGTTCGGCCAACGTGCTCGATGTCGAGGTGCTCGGCCCCGACGGTGCTGACGTGATGGTGCGCTCGGGTGCCCTGACCATGCGGGTCGAGGCTGACTCCCGCGCCGTCCTTGTCGGCAGCGGCAAGGTCGTCGTGCGGCCGGAGCGGCTGGTGCTGCGACCGGGAGGTGGCGGTGAGCCGGGCGCCAACTCCGTGACCGGCCTGGTGGACCGGATCGTCTACCTCGGCCCGGCGACGCACGTGGTCGTGCGGCTCTCCGACGGGCAGACGCTGCTCGCGGCGGTGCCCAACACCGGCGCCACGGCACTCGCACTGGACACCGGTTCGACCGTCGAGATCACGGTCCCGCGCCACGCGGCTCGGCTGCTGCCGGGTGACGACGAACCCGACGATTCGGC
>JAVEDG010000452.1 GCA_030841245.1 Actinomycetota bacterium | reverse complement strand
CCGCTGACGGCGAGAAGCGGCCCGACGGCGCTTGGCTGCACCGCCGAACCTGGGCCCGACCGTAAAGCCGGCCCACCGTCGGGCCGTGCGACCTCGATGCCCCGCGATTTGCCCCGCAAACGCCATGGCCCGGCGCCCGATTGCTAGTCCCCGTTGGGAGCTGAGCAGCAGGTGTGACAGGGTCATCGGATCGCCTCTCTGAGGGCGCCGCGACCGCCTCATCAGATGGAGACCTGACCCACATGGTTGCCGGGCAACCGAGTAGCGAGTCCGTGATCGTGCTCAGCGGAGACATCGGAGCCGAGGGCACGAGCGGGATGCGGGCCGAGATGTTGGACGAGTTGCAGGGACCGTCGCGTGACATGCGGGTCGACCTGCAGCAGGTGCGATCGCTCTCGTCGGAGGCGATGGCTGTGCTGGTCGGTGTCAGAGCCCGCCAACGGGCGTGGGACAAGAAACTGACCCTGGTCTGCTCGAGGGACTCGGCCGCGGGCCAGGCGCTGACCAAGTCGGGGATGGCCCGTGGATTCCGCATGTCGTGGACGGCTCCGGCGCCCTTTTGACAGTCGGGCGCTGAGGAAAGGCCCGCGCCGCCCTACGGGGGATGAGGGCGACGCGGGCGTCTAGAGGGCGGGATCGAACCCATGCGTCCCCTGCCGGTCCGACCCCGCCCGCCAGGCTGGGTTGTCCCCTGCCGCGTCCGACCCGAAACTCCCGAACGCGCAGGGGCCCGCGCCACCCCACAGGGGATGGGCAGCGGGGGCCGATGCGGCGCTGGCGCTCTACTCGCCGTCCAGGCGCCTCGTGGCCGCGATCCTGGCGGAGAGCTGGTCTCTGAGCGCGATCGCCTCGAAGACCGTCAGGTGAACGTCGGTGTCGATCTGCTTGCCCCGAAGATCACGGGCGAGGACGTGCAGCCCGAACCGGGGCGCCGAGTGCTCAGCGTGCTGGCGGAGGAAGACCTCGACGTGGCTCGCCTCGTCCTCCGCTTGATTCTCCAGCGACAACGGGACGTCCTCGCCGGGGCAGTGGTGCCAGCGGTCGTCCGCCAGTGGCGCCTCTGCCTGGCACCAGCGCGGGTCGCACCAGGTTGGGTGGGCGGTCGTCGTGGCGATCATCGTTCGGCCCTCATTGTGCGGACCGCATCCTCGGCTTCTCGGATCGCCCGCACGGCATCAGCGGCCATGACCAGTGCCTCACCGATCCCGCGGGCCGACGACTCGGTCAAGGTCTCGATGCGCTCCGGCAGGTTGATCGTGAGCCCTGGCAGGTCAGGGTCCTGCCACTGCTGAATCGAGATCTCGATCTCCTTTCCGGCCAGATCCTCGCCGTCCTCTTGATCGAAGCGAAGCCGGACCACGGGCAGCTCGTGGACGATGTCCTCGAAACCTTCGCCGTCTGCGACGGTCGGGTGCTCGCCGTAGCACCAGAACGGGCAGTCCGCCGGCTGCGCGTTGACCATCAGGTGCGCCCGATACGCGCCGAGGGCTCAAGCGCCTTGTGCAGGGTAGCGGCGTATCGGAGGTAGTCATCCCGGGACACATCCTGGGCCGGCGCGTCGGGGACGTCCGCGCTGCTGACCAGGCCCTCACGGGCAGCCCAGACGGCAGCGGAAGCTAGCTGCTTCGGCGCGCGGCCAACCTTGTAGCCGATCCAGTCGCGGTCGATCTTCCGCACTGCCAGGGGGCCTCGGTGTCGCTCATCGGTCCGCTCCCGTGGTCCGGTCGAGCTCGTCGGCTGCCTCGGTCATGGCTTGCGCGACTTGCCGAGCTGCTGTGCTGCCCAGCCCCTCGTGTGGCCTCTCGCGTCGGCGCGGAGGCCCGGGACGGTCTGGCATACATCTGGCACACCAGCACATGAGAAAGGCCCCTGACCTTGGGTCTCCGCTGGTCAGGGACCAATTCGTTCGGTGGGCGATACAGGACTTGAACCTGTGACCTCTTCCGTGTCAGGGAAGCGCGCTAGCCAGACTGCGCCAATCGCCCTAGCTGGTGAAACGGTTGTATCGGTGGGACTGTCGTGCTGGTCGTGCTCGAGGTGGAGACGGGATTTGAACCCGTGTACACGGCTTTGCAGGCCGTTGCCTCGCCTCTCGGCCACTCCACCGGAGGGATGTCCGAGAGCCCCGTCGTACGGCAGGTGGGGCTTCCCGACCTCTCTCGAGCGGACGACGGGATTCGAACCCGCGACCCTCACCTTGGCAAGGTGATGCTCTACCAACTGAGCCACGTCCGCAGCAGCCGCGACCGTGTCCAACCGGCCTCGGTACGTCCGTAGACGATAGCCGATGGGCCGCAGACGGGACAAAGCCGATCCGGGGGCCGACGTGCCCCGCACTGGCCGCTGCGCCGGGCGCTAGGTTTCCGGCCATGCGAACGGTGACGGTCACGGGCGACGCCCTGACGCTGGAGGACTTGGTGGCGGTCGCCCGCGGCGAGGCGCGGGCCGAGCTCGGTCCGGACGTCGTGGCTCGGATGGAGCCCAGCCGGGCCGTGGTCGCCGGCGCGGTCGAGCAGGACAAGGTGATGTACGGCGTCACCACCGGGTTCGGCGCGCTGGCCGACACCCATGTGGGGCGGGCCGACCTGGAGCGGATGCAGCTGGCCCTGATCCGCTCGCACAGCGCCGGCGTGGGCGCACCCCTGCCGGACGACGTCGTGCGCGGCCTGCTCCTGCTGCGGGCCCGTACGCTCGCTGCCGGCTACTCGGGGGTCCGCGCCGAGCTGCCCCGGCGGCTGCTCGAGCTGCTCGAGCTCGGCCTGCTGCCCGTCATCCCCGGCAAGGGGTCGGTCGGCGCCTCCGGCGACCTGGCCCAGCTCGCCCATCTCGCCCAGCCGCTCGTCGGCGAGGGCCGGCTTCGCCGCGAGGGCAGCGCCGACCTGACCGGACGCCCGAGTGCCGAGCTGCTCGCCGAGGCCGGCATCGAGCCCCTCACCCTGGCCGCCAAGGAGGGTCTGTCGCTGATCAACGGCACCGAGCCGATGCAGGTCCTGCTGTGCCTGTCGATC
>JAVEDG010000038.1 GCA_030841245.1 Actinomycetota bacterium | reverse complement strand
GCTCGCCGTCGCGGCGCCGGCCGTCGTCCGGCTCAACCGCTTCGTCAAGGTCCCCTACCGCGGTCCGGTCCCGCTCACCCGTCGCGCGGTCTTCGCGCGCGACGGCGGGCGGTGCGTCTACTGCGGCGGTGCCGCGACGAGCATCGATCACGTCGTCCCGCGCAGCCGGGGTGGTGGCCACGAGTGGAACAACGTGGTCTCCGCCTGCCGCCGCTGCAACCACGTCAAGGCCGACCGGGCCGTCTCCGAGCTCGGCTGGCGGCTGCGTCCGCCGCAGGAGCCGGCGGGTACGGCGTGGCGCATCCTCGGCACCGGGCGGTCCGACCCGTGCTGGGCGCCCTACCTCGCCGCCTTCGGTGGCGGCCAGGTCAGCGCCGCCACCGCCTGATCGGTCGAGCCACGCCCGCGCTTAGGGTGCTCGGGTGGCCGACCTCCATGACCTCACGGCGCTGCAGCAGGGCGCGGCGGTCCGCGACCGCGAGGTCTCCCCGGTCGAGCTGTGCGAGCACTACCTGGAGCGCATCGGCCGGCTCTCCGACGAGGTCGGCGCGTACCTGACGGTGACGGCAGATCTCGCGATGGACCGGGCTCGGGAGCTCGAGCGGGACGTCCGCACCGACGAGCCCCGATCCCCGCTGCGCGGCGTCCCGGTGCCGGTCAAGGACCTCAACAACACCCGCGGGGTGCGTACGACGTACGGCAGCGCGGTCTACGCCGACAACATCGCGGCGTTCGACGACTTCGTCGTCACCAGGCTGCGCGCGGCCGGCACGGTGCTGCTCGGCAAGACGAACACTCCTGAGTTCGGGCTTCCCTGCTACACGGAAAACGCTCTGATGGCCCCGGCCCGGTCGCCGTGGGGCACCGACCTGATGGCGGGCGGGTCGAGCGGTGGCGCGGCGGCCGCCGTGTCAGCGGGCCTCGCGCCGGTCGCGCACGGCAACGACGGCGGGGGCTCGGTGCGCATCCCGGCGAGCTGCTGCGGGCTCGTCGGGCTGAAGCCGTCGCGCGGCCGGGTCAGCAACGGGCCGTTGAAGGGTGACGTGACCGGGCTGGGGGTGGAGGGGTCGCTCGGCCGCACCGTGCGAGATGCGGCGGCAC
The DNA here is from genome assembly GCA_030841245.1 of Actinomycetota bacterium. GTDB lineage: Bacteria > Actinomycetota > Actinomycetes > JACCUZ01 > JACCUZ01 > JAVEDG01. The sequence continues at coordinate 3,010 of JAVEDG010000038.1, read as the reverse complement.
TGCTCGACGCCATGGCGGGACCGATGCCGGGGGACCCGCACTGGGCGGCTCCGCTGCCGGCCGGCGAGTCGTTCCTGGCGCACTGCGACCGCGAGCCCGGTCGACTGCGCGTCGGTCGCTTCAGCACTCCGGTGATCGCCGACGCCGCGGTCGACCCGGAGTGCCTGCAGGCTCTCGACGAGGCGAGCCGGCTGCTGGAGTCGATGGGACACCTGGTGGAGGACGTCGAGTCGCCGATCGGCCACGACACCGTGCCGCTCTTCGAGCAGGTCTGGTCGGTGTCGGCGACGCTGGCACTCGTTCCACCCGGTCGCGACGACGAGCTGATGCCGCTCACGCGACACCTGAGGGCGCGAGGTGCGGGAGTCAGCGGGACGGAGTTCGCCGCGGCGCTGTCCCAGCTGCAGATCCTCTGCCGGGCCGGGGTCGCCCGGCTGGCGGCGTACGACGTGCTGCTCACGCCCACGCTCGCGCAGCTGCCGTTGCCGGTGGGCGCCATCTTCGACGCCGACGACCCGGCCCGCGACTTCGAGCGGAACAAGACGTTCACGCCGTTCACCGCCGTCTTCAACATGACCGGCCAGCCCGCGATCACGCTGCCCCTGCACTGGACCGACGAGGGGATCCCCGTCGGCGTCATGCTCGCCGGGCCGCCGGCGGGCGAGGCCCTGCTGCTCTCGTTGTCAGCAGCGATCGAGGCGACCGCCCCGTGGGCCGCTCGCCGACCGGCCTGCTGGTAACGGCGCGTGATGACCCCCGAGCTGGCCGAGCTGGCCGCGGCGCACGGCGTCGCCACCGAGTTCTACGACTGGCGCGGGCAGCACACGAACGTGCCCGTCGAGACGGTGGTGGCGGTGCTCGCCGCCCTCGGCGTGCCTGCCAGCGGGCCGGAGTCGATCCGGGCGTCCCTGAACCGGCTGGCCGAGGACCCGTGGCGGCGCACGCTCCCAGCCTGCCTGGTCGTGCGTGAAGGCGTGCCGCGGCAGTTCCCGGTGCACGTCCCGCACGGCGACCCGGTCGAGGTCTGGGTCCGCACCGAGGACGGCGCGGAGATCGGCCCGCTCCCGCAGGTCGACCGCTGGGCCGAGCCGCGCCTGGTCGCCGGCCGCGAGGTGGGCGAGGCGACCTTCGAGCTGCCACGCGACCTCCCGCTCGGCTGGCACGAGCTGCTCGCCCGCTCCGGACAGCACGCGGCGAGCTCCACCCTGGTCGTGACCCCGCAGTACCTCGGGCTGCCGGAGGGGCTCGCCGACCGCGACCGGATGTGGGGCTTCACCGCACAGCTCTACTCGCTGAGCTCCCGCCGTTCATGGGGTCACGGCGACCTCGACGACCTGGGCGAGCTGGCCCGGTGGAGCGCCGCCGAGCACGGCGCCGGCTTCGTGCTGGTCAACCCGCTGCACGCGCCGGCTCCCTCGGCGCCGATCGAGGCCTCGCCGTACCTGCCGGTGACGCGCCGGTTCGTCAGCCCCCTCTACCTGCGGGTGGAGGCCGTGCCCGAGCTCGCGTTCGTGGCCGGCGCGGTCCGCTCCGAGATCGAGCGGTTGGCGCTCGTGCAGAGATCAGTCAACGCGGCCGACACGTTGCTCGACCGCGACGCGGTGTGGGAGGCGAAACGCTCGGCACTGACCCTGATCCACGTGGTGCCGCGGAGCCCGGGCCGTCAGGCCGACTACGAGGAGTTCGTCGCGCGTGAGGGCGAGGGGCTGCACGACTTCGCCACCTGGTGCGCGCTCGCCGAGGTGCACGGCGCCGACTGGGAGCGGTGGCCCGGACCCCTGCAGGACCCGAGCTCACCTGCGGTCGCGAAGGCGCGCGCCGAGCTCGCCGAGCGGGTCGACTTCTACTGCTGGTTGCAGTGGCTGGCCGACGACCAGCTCGCGGCGGTGCAGCGAAGGGCGCGCTCGGCCGGGATGCCGGTCGGGGTCGTGCACGATCTCGCGGTGGGTGTGCACCCGTATGGCGCCGACACCTGGGCGCTGGGCGACTCGCTCGCGAGCGGTGTGACGGTCGGCGCACCGCCCGACGCGTTCAACCAGCAGGGTCAGGACTGGTCGCAGCCGCCCTGGCGGCCGGACCGGCTCGAGGCGGCCGGCTACGCGCCGTACCGCGACATGCTGCGCAGCGTGCTGCGCCACGCGGGCGGCATCCGGGTCGACCACGTCCTGGGTCTGTTCCGGCTGTGGTGGGTGCCCGACGGCACGCCGGCCGACCAGGGCACCTACGTGCGCTACGACCACGAGGCCCTGGTGGGGATCCTGGCTCTCGAGGCGGCGCGGGCCGGGGCGTTCGTCGTCGGCGAGGACCTGGGCACCGTCGAGCCGTGGGTGCGCCAGCACCTCGCGGAGCGCGGCATCCTCGGGACCTCGATCCTGTGGTTCGAGCGCGACGAAGCGGGAGCGCCGCTGCCTCCCGAGCAGTGGCGCGAACTGTGCCTGGCGGCGGTGACGACCCACGACCTGCCCCCGACGGCCGGCTACCTGGCCGGCGAGCACGTCCGCATCCGAGCCGAGCTCGGCCTGCTGACCCGCCCGGTCGAGGAGGAGCGCCGCATCGACCTGGCCGACCGGGACTCGTGGATCGCGCTGCTGCGTTCCCGTGGGTTGCTCGCCGGCGCTGGCGACGAGCAGGAAGTCATCGAGGCCCTGCACCGGCTCGTCGCGGCTGCCCCGAGCCGTCTGGTCGGCGTCGCGTTGACCGATGCCGTGGGGGACCGCAGGGCGATGAACCAGCCGGGCACCGACAAGGAGTACCCCAACTGGCGGCTGCCGCTGGCCGACGGCACGGGCCGCCCGGTGCTGCTCGAGGATCTCGTCGAGTCGACGCGCGCCGGATCTCTTGCCGCCGTCGTCCGCGCGGCCCTGGGCGCCTAGTACGGTTTGCTCGTGAGACCCGATCAGCGTCGCGCGAGAGCGCGCCACCACGCCGCGCCGCACGGCGCACGGCGTCGCCCGTCCACCCCGCGGCTGGCTCTCGCGTCACTGCTCGCGACGGGCACGCTGCTCGTCCT
>JAVEDG010000328.1 GCA_030841245.1 Actinomycetota bacterium | reverse complement strand
TCCACTTCGACGGGGTCGACGAGCTGCTCGAGCAGATGGCCGACGACGTACGCCGGGCGAAGGCGCTGACGGTCGGCGCATAGGGTCGGGGCCATGGAGTACCGCACCCTCGGGTCCAGCGGGGCCGTCGTCTCGACGTACTGCCTGGGCACCATGACCTTCGGTGTCGAGACCGACGAGGCCGGCAGCCATGAGCAGCTGGACACCTTCCTGGAGGCCGGCGGGACCCTCGTCGACACGGCCGACGTCTACGGCGGGGGAGCGTCGGAGCACATCGTCGGCCGGTGGCTGGCCGGCCGCCCCGCCGACGTCCGCGACCGCGTCGTGCTGGCGACCAAGGGGCGGTTCCAGACCGGCCCGGACCCCAACGACCTCGGCCTGTCGCGGCGACACCTCGACCGGGCACTGGACGCGTCCCTGGAGCGGCTCGGCGTGGAGACCATCGACCTCTACCAGACCCACGCCTGGGACCCGCTCACGCCGGTCGAGGAGACCCTGCGCTTCTTCGACGACGCCGTGCGCGCCGGTAAGATCCGCTACTTCGGGCTGTCCAACTTCGTCGGCTGGCAGATCCAGAAGACCGTCGATGTCGCGGACCGCTGGGGACTGCCGCGACCCGTGACCCTCCAGCCGCAGTACAACCTGCTGGCCCGTGAGGTCGAGTGGGAGATCGTGCCCGCTGCGCAGGAGTCCCACCTTGGCCTGCTGCCCTGGTCACCGCTCGGTGGAGGCTGGCTGACGGGCAAGTACACCCGTGACCAGCGGCCCACGGGCGCCACCCGGCTGGGTGAGGACCCCGAGCGCGGCGTGGAGGCCTACGACAAGCGCGCCGCGAGCACCAGGACATGGGCCGTCGTCGACGCCGTGCAGGCCGTGGCCGAGCAGGCCGGGCGCTCGATGGCCGAGGTGTCGTTGGCCTGGTTGCACGACCGGCCGGCGGTCACGTCGGTGATCCTGGGGGCGCGCACGACCCAGCAGCTGCGCGCCAACCTGGCCGCCGCCGGGCTCCACCTCGACCCTGAGCAGTCGGGCCGCCTGGACCAGGCGAGCGACCCGGTCCCGGCCGAGTACCCGTACGGCGCGATCGGGCTGGGCCAGCGCTCCCGCCACGCTGGGCCACGCCCCTGACCAGCAGGTTCTCCGGTCAGCGCCCAGACCTCGAGGATTTCGAGGTAGTCGCCGGCGGCTGGTAGCCTCGGCCCTGCCGTGCCAACGGCATGAGCAACCATGTCCGCCCGTGGTTCAGACCGGGCGGCGCTCACCGAGATCGAACTCAGGGAGACCAGTGTCGCTGGACACCGCCACGAAGAAGCAGATCATCTCCGAGCACGGCAGCGCCGAGAGCGACACCGGCTCACCCGAGGTCCAGGTGGCGATGCTGTCGCGCCGGATCAGCGACCTCACTGAGCACCTCAAGGAGCACAAGCACGACCACCACTCACGACGTGGTCTGCTGCTGCTCGTAGGCCGGCGCCGCCGGCTGCTCAACTACCTGGCCAGGAAGGACATCAACCGCTACCGCGCGTTGATCGAGAAGCTCGGCCTGCGTCGCTAGTCGTACAACACATAGGAGCGGTTCGCCTCGACGTGCCGGTCCTCGGTAGTGGCCCCCGTGCCAGCCGTTCGCGGCGAGCGTGGGCTTCCATCGAAGACCGGCTTCCGGGAGCCGAGCTCCCGACACCGCCCGTCGCGACCTGCTCCGTCGAAGGAACAGGAGACTGACCCATGGAGGGTCCCCAGATCCACACCGCTGAAGCCGTTATCGACAACGGTGCTCACGGCAAGCGCACCATCCGTTTCGAGACGGGCCGCCTGGCCCGGCAGGCCGCCGGCTCCGCCGCGGCCTACCTCGACGACGACACGATGCTCCTCTCCGCCACCACGGCCGGGAAGCACCCCAAGGAGCAGCTCGAGTTCTTCCCCCTCACCATCGACGTCGAGGAGCGGATGTACGCCGCGGGCCGCATCCCCGGCTCGTTCTTCCGCCGTGAGGGACGCCCCAGCGAGGACGCGATCCTCACCTGCCGGCTCACCGACCGCCCGCTGCGCCCGTCGTTCGCCAAGGGCCTGCGCAACGAGGTCCAGGTCGTCATCACCGTCATGGCGCTGCACCCCAACGACCTCTACGACGTGGTGGCCATCAACGCCGCCTCGGCGTCGACCCAGCTGGCCGGCCTTCCGTTCAGCGGCCCGATCGGTGCCACCAGGGTCGCGCTCATCGACGAGCAATGGGTCGCCTTCCCGACCCACGAGCAGCTCGAGTCGGCCGTCTTCGACATGGTCGTCGCTGGTCGCGTGGTCGGTGACGATGTCGCGATCATGATGGTCGAGGCCGAGGCCACCATGTCCGCCTGGCGCCTGATCAAGGACGAGGGCAAGCAGGCCCCGACCGAGGAGGTCGTGGCCCAGGGCCTCGAGGCGGCCAAGCCGTTCATCCGCTCGCTGTGCGAGGCACAGGCCGAGCTGGCCGCCAAGGCCGCGAAGCCGACCGGCGAGTTCCCCCGCTTCCTCGACTACGAGGACGACGTGCTCGAGGCCGTCGGCAGCCTGGTCGGCGACGAGCTCGCGCAGGCCCTGACGATCGCCGGCAAGCACGAGCGCGAGACCGAGACCGACCGCATCAAGGACTCCGCCAAGGAGAAGCTCGCCGGCCAGTTCGAGGGTCGCGAGAAGGAGATCAGCGCGGCCTTCCGCGCGGTCACCAAGCAGATCGTCCGGCAGCGGATCCTGCGCGACAAGGTCCGCATCGACGGCCGCGGGCTGGCCGACATCCGGCCGCTGTCGGCCGAGGTCGAGGTGCTGCCCCGCGTGCACGGCTCGGCGCTGTTCGAGCGCGGCGAGACCCAGATCCTGGGCGTCACCACTCTGAACATGCTGCGCATGGAGCAGATGCTCGACACGCTCGCGCCCGAGACCCGGAAGCGCTACATGCACAACTACAACTTCCCGCCGTACTCCACGGGTGAGACCGGCCGTGTCGGGTCGCCGAAGAGGCGCGAGATCGGCCACGGCGCGCTCGCCGAGCGGGCGCTGCTGCCGGTGCTGCCGGCTCGCGAGGAGTTCCCGTACGCCATCCGTCAGGTCTCCGAGGCGCTGAGCTCAAACGGCTCGACCTCGATGGGCTCGGTCTGCGCGTCGACCATGTCCCTGTTGCAGGCGGGCGTCCCGTTGCGGGCACCGGTCGCCGGCATCGCGATGGGCCTGGTGTCCGACACGGTTGACGGTGAGACGCAGTACGCGGCGCTCACGGACATCCTCGGCGCGGAGGACGCCTTCGGCGACATGGACTTCAAGGTCGCCGGCACCAAGGAGTTCGTGACCGCGATCCAGCTCGACACCAAGCTCGACGGCATCCCGGCCTCGGTGCTCGCCTCGGCGCTCACCCAGGCCA
>JAVEDG010000319.1 GCA_030841245.1 Actinomycetota bacterium | reverse complement strand
CGGTTCGAGAAGCGCTTCGGCAAGTCCGGCTCCAAGTAGCCGTCCAGCGGCGCCGGCCGGCGGCCCTCACGGGCCGTGGCCGGCGCCGTCGTGGTTCCCGGGGACGGATGAGAGGAGGCAGCGGATGCTCGAGGCGCCACCCGAGCTGTTGGCCGAGCACGCCCGGCTCGAACGCGACCTGGCGGACCCGAGGATCCACGCCGACCAGGACCGGGCGCGCACGCTCGGCAAGCGCTACGCCCAGCTGACCCCGGTCGTCGAGACCAGCCGTGACCTGCACACCGTGGCCGGCGACCTCGCCACCGCGCGAGAGCTCGCGGCCGAGGACGACTCCTTCCGCAGCGAGATCACCACGCTCGAGGCCAGGCGCGCCGAGCTGGAGGAGCGACTGCGCCTGCTGCTGCTGCCCCGCGACGAGAACGACGACAAGGACGTCATCGTCGAGATCAAGGCCGGTGAGGGCGGCGAGGAGTCCGCGCTCTTCGCCGGCGACCTGCTGCGGATGTACCTGCGCTACGCCGAGCGCAACGGCTGGAAGGCCGAGGTCATCGAGACGACCGAGTCCGACCTCGGCGGGTACAAGGACGTGAGCTTCGCCGTGAAGTCCCAGGGCTCGGCCCCGCCCGGCGAGGGCGTGTGGGCCCGGCTGAAGTACGAAGGCGGCGTGCACCGGGTGCAGCGCGTCCCGGTGACCGAGTCACAGGGGCGCATCCATACGAGTGCCGTCGGCGTGCTGGTGCTCCCCGAGGCGGAGGAGGTGGAGGTGCAGATCGACCCGAACGACCTGCGCATCGACGTCTACCGCTCCTCCGGCCCGGGTGGACAGAGCGTCAACACCACCGACTCGGCGGTCCGGATCACCCATCTGCCCACGGGCATCGTGGTGTCCTGCCAGAACGAGAAGAGCCAGCTGCAGAACAAGGAGCAGGCGCTGCGCATCATGCGCGCCCGGCTGCTCGCCGCGGCCCAGGAGACGGCCGACCGGGAGGCGTCCGACGCCCGGCGGAGCCAGGTGCGCACCGTCGACCGGTCCGAGCGGGTGCGGACGTACAACTACCCGGAGAACCGCATCTCCGACCACCGAGTCGGCTTCAAGGCATACAACCTGGACCAGGTCCTCGACGGAGAGCTCGACGCGGTCATCAAGGCCCTGACCGATGCGGACACGGCCGCTCTGCTCGAGCAGGCGGGCGCGTGACACGTCCGAGGGCCGGGTCGCCCCTGCCGGCGCTGATCTCCGCGGCCACTGCTGAGCTGGCTGCCGCCGGCGTGCCCTCCCCGCACTTCGACGCGGAGGAGCTCGCCGCCCACGTCCTGGGCACCGAGCGCGGGCAGCTGGCCCTGGTGCACGACGTCGACCACAGGGCGAGTGCGGCCTACCGCGACGCCGTCGGGCGCCGGTCCGCGCGGGAGCCGTTGCAGCACATCACCGGTCGCGCGCACTTCCGTCACCTGACCCTCGCGGTCGGGCCCGGCGTCTTCGTGCCGCGTCCGGAGACCGAGGTCGTCGTCGAGGCGGCGATCGCGGCCTCGGGCGGCATCGCCGCGCCGGTCGTGGTCGACCTCGGCACCGGCTCCGGTGCGATCGCGCTCTCCGTCGCGCACGAGGTCCCGGCCGCCCGCGTGTACGCCGTGGAGGCCGACCCCGCGGCGCTGGCCTGGGCGCAGCACAACTGCGCGGGGCACCGGGTCGAGCTGCGGCAGGGGGACATGTCCGAGGCCTTCCGCGACCTGGACGGCCGGGTCGACGTGGTGGTCAGCAACCCGCCGTACATCCCGGTCGGCGCCAGCATCCGCGACCCGGAGGTCGCCGAGCACGACCCCCCGGTCGCCCTCTGGTCCGGCCCGGACGGGCTCGACGCCGTCCGCGTGGTCGAAGAGGTGGCCGCCCGGCTGCTCCGTCCAGGGGGCTCGGTGGTCGTGGAGCACGCGGACCTGCAGGGCAGCTCCGCGCCTGCTGTGTTCTCCGCAACCGGTCGGTGGCGCGACGTCGCGGACCACCGCGACCTGTCCTGGCGGGACCGGTTCCTCACCGCCACGCGCGCCGCGAATCCCGCCGATGGGACGATCGGCGGGTGAGCCGACGCTTCGACATGGCCGATCCGGCCGCGCGTGCGAGCGGCATCGAGCTGGCCGTCGAGGCGGTCCGGCGCGGGGAGCTGGTCGTCCTCCCGACCGACACCGTCTACGGGCTCGGCACCGACGCGTTCCTGGCGGACGCCGTGGCCGCCCTGCTGGCCGCGAAGGGCCGCGGGCGTGACATGCCCGTGCCGGTACTCGTCGGTTCACCGGGGACCCTCGAGGGCATCGCCACCGGTCTGTCCGACGCGGCCCGCGCCCTGGTCGAGGGGTGCTGGCCGGGCGGGCTGACCATCGTGGCCCGGGTGCAGCCGTCGCTGCAGTGGGACCTGGGGGAGACGCGCGGCACCGTCGCGGTCCGGATGCCCCTGCACCCGGTCGCGATCGAGCTGCTGCGCGCCACCGGACCCATGGCCGTGAGCAGCGCCAACAGGAGCGGTCGACCGCCGGCGGCGACGGCGGAGCAGGCGGAAGAGCAGCTGGGCGAATCCGTCTCTATCTACCTCGACTCGGGCGCAACCGGTGCAGCCGTGCCGTCGACGATCGTCGACGTGACCGAGGCGGTCCCGCGGCTGCTGCGCGCCGGCGCGGTCAGCGAGTCGGTGCTCCGAGAGGTCGCCGGAGATCTGCGCACGGACTGAGCTCCCGGGCCGAGCCGTAGAGTGGCCCCACCCCAGCCCAGCGAGGAGTCACGATGAGTCAGCGCGGCTCGGTCTCGGGTGACGCGACATTCTGGGGTCCGGACTTCGCGGCGCTGGCGGAGCAGGACCCGCAGATCGCCGACGTGGTCGTCGGCGAGCTCGACCGGCTGCGGGGCGGCCTCCAGCTCATCGCGAGCGAGAACTTCACCTCACCGGCCGTGCTCGCGGCGCTCGGCTCGACGCTGTCCAACAAGTACGCCGAGGGCTACCCCGGCCGGCGCTACTACGGGGGCTGCCAGCAGGTCGACCGCGCCGAGGAGATCGGCATCGCGCGCGCCGAGGAGCTCTTCGCAGTCGACGGGCCGGACGGACGCGTCGCCGTGCACGCGAACCTGCAGCCGCACTCCGGCGCGAGCGCCAACCTGGCGGCGTACGCGGCCCTGGTGCAGCCCGGCGACCCGGTCCTCGCGATGTCGCTGCCCCACGGCGGCCACCTGACCCACGGGGCGAAGGTCAGCTTCTCCGGGCGATGGTTCACGCCGGTCGCATACACGGTCCGTCGTGACACCGAGCTGATCGACTTCGACGAGGTGCGCGACCTGGCGCTCCAGCACCGGCCGAAGATGATCATCGCCGGCGCCACGGCGTACCCACGGTTGATCGACTTCGCGCGCTTCCGGGAGATCGCCGACGAGGTCGGCGCCTGGCTGATGGTCGACGCGGCCCACTTCATCGGGCTCGTGGCCGGCCACGCCATCCCGTCGCCGGTTCCGTACGCGGACGTGGTCACGTTCACGACCCACAAGGTGCTGCGAGGCCCCCGCGGAGGCATGATCATCTGCCGGCCCGAGCTGGCCGCCCGCATCGACAAGGCGGTCTTCCCGTTCTCGCAGGGCGGCCCGCTGATGCACGCGGTGGCCGCGAAGGCGGTCGCGCTGGGGGAGTGCCTGCGGCCGGAGTTCCGCGACTACGCGGCAGCCGTGGTGGCCAACAGCAAGGCGTTGGCCGACGGGCTCGCTGCGGAGGGGATGCGTCCCGTCTCCGGGGGCACCGACACCCACCTCGCGCTGCTCGACCTCCAGGAGCTCGATGTCACCGGTGCCGCGGCGGAGTCCCGTTGCGACGCGGCGCGGATCACCTTGAACAAGAACGCCATCCCCTACGACCCGGCACCGCCGATGACCGCGTCCGGGATCCGCGTCGGCGCGGCGGCAGTGACGACGCAGGGCATGTCTGAGTCGGATATGAAGGACGTGGCGGCGCTCATCTCCAGAGCGGTGCGTGACGCAGACGGCAGCGAAGCCGGAGATCTCGCGGCCGCTGTGTCGGCTCTGGTGGCCCGCCACCCGGCGTACCCGAGACCGGCCGGCGGCTGACGGCCAGTGCGCGAGTACCTCCTCACCTTGTTCGTAGCGGCGGCGGTCACCTATCTGATGACACCGGTGGCCCGCCGGTTGGCCGTCCGTTGGGGCGCGATGACCGCTGTCCGCGACCGCGACGTGCACGCGATCCCGACGCCGCGGCTGGGCGGCATCGCCATGCTGGCCGGCTTCTCCGCCGCTCTGCTGGTCGCGAGCAAGATGCCGTTCCTCGGCCCGTCCCTGCGCGACGGCCAGGAGGTGAGCGGGCTGCTGTCCGGGGCGGTCATCATCTGCCTGCTGGGCGTGGCCGACGACCGCTGGCAGCTCGATGCCATCACCAAGCTGGCCGGCCAGGTGCTGGCCGCCGGCGTGATGGTGCTCCAGGGCGTGCAGATGCTCTACCTGCCGCTCGGCGCGACCTTCGTGCTGGGCCCGGTCGAGGGCACCGTGCTGACCGTCCTGGTCGTCGTCGTGACGGTCAACGCGGTCAACTTCGTCGACGGTCTCGACGGGCTGGCGGCCGGGATCGTCGCCATCGCCGCCACCGCGTTCTTCGCGTTCTCCTACCTGCTGGCGGTCGACCAGGGACTCGAGCGGGCGACCACCTCGACCGTGATCACTGCGGCCTTGATCGGCACCTGCCTCGGCTTCCTGCCGCACAACTTCAGCCCGGCCCGAGTGTTCATGGGCGACTCGGGCGCCTACCTGCTGGGCCTGCTCCTGGCGTCCTCCACGATCACCCTGACCGGGACGGTCGACCCGGGAGCGGTCGGGTCGGACATCGCCCCGGCGATCCTTCCGCTCCTGCTGCCCGTCCTGGTCCTGGTCGTGCCCTTCGCAGACCTGTTGCTCGCCATCGTCCGGCGGACCCGCGCGGGGCGCTCACCGTTCGCCCCCGACGCCCAGCACCTGCACCACCGGCTGCTCGAGATGGGGCACTCGCACGCCCGGGCGGTGATCGTGATGTACCTCTGGGCCGCCGTGATCGCGTTCGGTGCCACAGCAGTCGTCTTCCTCGATGCTCGCACTCTGGCGGTGAGCCTGGCGGTGGTCGTCGCCGTGGCCTGCCTGGTCACGCTCAACATCCCGCGACTGCGTCGCGGACCGGGCACGTTCACCGGCATCCGGCGCGGCCTGCGCCGCTGATCCCCGGTTCCGGAGCGGCCGACCGCCTGTGTTAGCGTCAACGCCGCTGGACCGGTGGCTGGTGACAACGGCCCCGTCCCCGTTGCCCATGTCTCTCGCCCGCTTAGAGGTAGGTCGATGCACACCCTCTTCGCCCCCGGCGCATCGGAGGTGACGATGTCCGAACCGCGCGGGCCGGAGCCCGGCCCGCTGAGCATGTTCGGTGCGCTCACCGGCACCGCAGTCGTCATCGCGGTGCTTGTCGCCGGCGGTGTCGGGCTCGGCTACCTGCTCGACCAGGCACTGTCCACCCCACACGTCTTCCTGTTCCTCG
>JAVEDG010000247.1 GCA_030841245.1 Actinomycetota bacterium | reverse complement strand
CGAAGAAGCGCTGACGGCTGATCAGCCAGTCGCTGTTGAGTCCCTTCACCCAGTTCTCGTACCGCTGACGCATGTGTGGCGGCACCCAGGTCAGCTCGGCGCCACGTTCGAGCAGCCGGTCGCGAAGGTCGTCGTCGCGCCCACCGTTGCGGATGTACCACTGCCGGGTGGTGACGATCTCCAGTGGCTTGTCGCCCTTCTCGTAGAAGTGCGCCATCCGCTGAGTGGGGACCGGGTCGGCCGCCAGCTCGCCCGACTCGCGCAGCAGGACCGTCATCGCCTCCCGGGCCGAGAAGGTCGTTTTTCCAGCGAGCTCCTGATAGGCCGCGCGGGCCCGGCCCTCGCCGAGCCACGCCGGGGTCTCACGCAGCAAGCGACCGTCGTGACCGATCACCGAGTGGGTCGGAAGGCCGAGCTCGCGCCACCAGATGACGTCGGTGAGGTCGCCGAACGTACAGATCATCGCGATGCCGGACCCCTTCTCCGGATCGGCGAGATGGTGGGCGACGACTGGCACCTCGACGCCGAAGACGGGTGTGCGGACCGAGGCGCCGAACAGGTGCGCGTAGCGCCCGTCGTCCGGATGGGCGACCAGGGCGACGCAGGCGGGCAGCAGCTCGGGCCGGGTGGTCTCGATGTGGACCGGCCCCCCGGCACCGGCGAACGCGACCCGGTAGAAGTGGCCCGGGTAGTCGCGCGCCTCGAGCTCTGCCTGCGCGACGGCGGTCTGGAATGTCACATCCCAGAGGCCGGGAGCCTCGGCCTGGTAGGCCTCGCCGCGGGCGAGGTTGCGCAGAAAGGCACGCTGCGCCGTCGCGATCGCCGGACGTCCGATCGTCGTGTAGGTCTGCGTCCAGTCGACCGACAGGCCGAGCCGGCGCCACAGTGCCTCGAACACCACCTCGGTGTCCTGCGTCCACCGCTCGCAGAGCTCGATGAAGTTGCGCCGTGAGATCGCCACCGGTCGCTTCGAGTCCGGCTTGTCCGGTGCGCGGAAGTCCGGGTCGTAGCCGACGGAGGGGTCGCAGGCGACGCCGTACGTGTACTGCACCTGGCGCTCGGTCGGCAGCCCGTTGTCGTCCCACCCCATCGGGTAGAACACCTCACGACCGCGCATCCGCTGGTATCGCGCCACGATGTCGGTGTGCGTGTAGGAGAAGACGCTGCCGACGTGCAGGGTGCCACTCACCGTCGGAGGCGGGGTGTCGATGGAGAAGACCTGCTCGCGGGTCTTCGACCGGTCGAACAGATACGTTCCCTGCTCCTCCCATACCTGCGCCCACCGGTCCTCGAGCCCGTCGACGGTGGGCTTGTCGGGCACCCGCGCGGCGAGCGAGGCCCCGACAGCCTCGGGCGAGGCGGTCTGCTGGTCCATGAGTCGATCCTAGGGAAGCGACCGCGCACACGTCGCCCCAGTTGCCCCCGGACGGCGCTCGGCTGAACGGGCGACACCCGTCCTCGACTGTCGCGCTTCCCCACAGGCCCGACCTAGCGTGGAGCGGTGAGAAGGTTGCTGCCCGCGGTGCTCGGCGTGGTCCTCGTCGGCCAGCTCGGCGTCCTGTCGCAACCCGCAACGGCCGTGTCGATGTGGCGGCCTCACGCCGGTGTCACCTGGCAGTGGCAGCTCGACGGAGCGATCCACACCTCGGTGCCTGCGCGTGTCTACGACATCGACTCGTCGGTGCGCCGCTCGGTCGTGACCACGCTGCACGCGCAGGGGCGCAAGGTGATCTGCTACATCAGCGCGGGGTCCTGGGAGAACTTCCGTCCCGACGCGGGCGACTTCCCCGCCTCGGTCAAGGGCCGCGCGCTCGATGGCTGGCCCGGGGAGCGCTGGCTCGACATCAGGCGCACCGCGGTGCTGCGCCCGATCATGGCGGCCAGGCTGGACGTGTGCCGCTCCAAGGGCTTCGACGGGGTCGAGGCGGACAACGTCGAGGGCTACCGGAACAGCACGGGGTTCGCCCTGACGGCCGCCGACCAGCTGACGTACAACCTGATGATCGCCAGACTGGCCCACGCCCGCGGCCTCGCGGTCGGGCTGAAGAACGACGTCGGGCAGGTACGCCGGCTCGAGCCCGACTTCGACTTCGCGGTCAACGAGCAGTGCGTGCAGTACGACGAGTGCGCGCCCTATGCCGCGTTCATCGCCGCGGACAAGCCGGTCTTCCACGCGGAGTACAGCCTCACCAGGTCGCAGTTCTGCCCGACGGCGAGACGGCTCGGGCTCAGCTCGATCCGCAAGCGGCTCTCGCTGCGGGTGTGGCGCCGGGCCTGCTGAGGTGCGGTCGACCCGCCGCGGCATAGACTCGCTCGGCGTGACGGCAGCCCCCGCCGCCGACCGGCTCGCGGAAGTCGAGACGGCGATCCTCGCCCGCGCTCCGGAGCACGACATCGTCCCGACGCTGGACCGGGTCCGCGACCTGCTCGACCTGCTCGGCTCGCCGCACAAGGCCGTGCCGATCGTCCAGGTGGCCGGGACCAACGGAAAGACATCGACCAGCAGGATGATCGATGCGCTGCTGCACGAGTTCGGGCTGCGCACCGGCCGGTTCACCAG
>JAVEDG010000204.1 GCA_030841245.1 Actinomycetota bacterium | reverse complement strand
ATCCGCAAGGACGTGCTGGCCAAGTGCTACGGCGGTGACATCACCCGCAAGCGCAAGCTGCTGGAGAAGCAGAAGGAGGGCAAGAAGCGGATGAAGATGGTCGGCCGGGTCGAGGTGCCCCAGGAGGCCTTCATCGCGGCACTGTCCACCGAAGTCGGGGCCGCCGGCGACAAGGCCAAGAAGTAGCCGACCGGGTCGGTCCTTGAGCAATCACGGGGGCGCTGACAGCGAGGCGCTGTCCGGATGTTCGTGGTGCGGGTCAGGGCGGCGGGGACGTGGGGGAGGTGGTCGCTGGCTGGGCACCGCGGGCCGCTGTCCCGCCGTCGTGGTGCGGGTCAGGGCGGCCAGGACAGGGGAGGTGGTCGCTGGCTGGGCATGTCTCGCCGCTCTCCGGCTTGATCACCTGACCCAGCAACACAAACGGGACGAGAGTGACCCAAGTGACGACGAATGCTGCCTCGTATGCCTCACCAGTCTCGTTTGTGTTGCTCAGTCAGTGGACCCGGTCGTTCCTGAGCAGCCGCGGGCCCGCCTGACAGCCAGGAAAGGCCGACTCTGTCGATCTTGAGCAACGACAGGCGGGCGACACGGCTCTGATGTCTCAAGATCGTTGTCGGCGACCGGATCGGCGGCTGATCTTGATGCGGTTCCGACCGTTCGTCGGCTCAGCTCGCCTCAAGATCACCAACAATTCGTGATCTTGTGCAGTGGTCGACAAACGGGTTGGGCCGGGGTCGGTAGGCGCCGGTAGCGTCGGGGCCATGTCGGCCCCCACGCCCGGTCACCCGCGGATCCACTCGGTCAACGTCGTGCACGACCTGGTGCCCGACGTCCGCGGCGACCTGGACCGCACCGCGATCGACAAGCGCCCCCGCGCCGGCCGGATCCCGGTCCACTCGTTGGGTGTCGATGGCGACGTGCAGTACGACCGCCGCCACCACGGGGGGCGCGACCAGGCGGTCTACGCCTACGCGCGGGAGGACGCGGGCTGGTGGTCGACCGAGCTCGGGTACGACGTGCCGCCCGGCCGGTTCGGCGAGAACCTCTCGACCGTCGGCGTGGATGTCACCGGTGCCGTGATCGGCGAGCGGTGGCGGGTCGGCGACGACGGTGTCGTCCTCGAGGTGACCAGCCCGCGCATCCCGTGCAGCACCTTCCAGGGCTGGATGGACGAGGCGCACTGGGTGAAGCGTTTCACCGAGCACGGCGCGCCCGGTGCCTACTTGCGCGTGCTCGAACCCGGCACGGTCGGTGCCGGGGACGACGTCGCGGTGCCGGACCGGCCCGAGCACGGCGTCACGGTCGGCGACGTCTTCGCGCTGCGTCTGGTCCCCGACGCGCGGCTGCTCCGGATGCTCGACGAGCAGGCCGACCTGGCCGAGGACCTCGTCCACGCCGTACGCCGTGACCTGGCCGCCCGGGCCCGATGACGGCAGGAGCAACTCGCAGGTGGTCCGCGCGACGGCTGGCCGGCCGCCTGCTCCCCACCGACCCCGCCGGCCGGACCTTCGCGCTGGCGACCCTGCTGAACACCACCGGCAACGGGATGTTCTTCACGGTCAGCGCGATCTACTTCACACGGTCGGTCGGGCTCTCCCCGGTGCAGGTCGGCGTGGGTCTGACGGTGGCCGGGCTGCTCGGTCTGCTCGCCGGTGTCCCGGCAGGCCATCTCGGTGACGTCCGCGGGCCCCGGAACCTGCTGGTGGCGCTGGCGCTGGTCGAGGGCGTCGGGGTGGCCGCCTACACCGTTGTCGACGGCTTCGCGACCTTCCTGCTGGCCGCGTGCGTCGTCACCATCGTCGACCGCGCCGCCAACGCCGTGCGCAACGGCATGGTGGCCGCGCTCGGTCCGCCCGAGGGCCGGGTCGCGCTGCGCGCCTACCTCCGGGCGGTCACCAACGTGGGCATCACGGTCGGCGCGCCCGCCGGCGGCATCGCGCTCGCGGTGGACACCCGCACTGCCTACGTCGTGGTCATCCTGGCGAACTCCGCCACGTTCGTCGCCGCGGCGCTGGTGCTGCTCCGGCTCCCAGCCGTCCCGGCCAGGCCGCACACCGGCGACGGTCCGCGGCTCGCGGTGCTCCGGGACCGGCCCTTCGTCGCCGTCACCGCGGTGCACGCCGTTATGGCGATGCACTTCTCGCTGCTCGACGTCGCGCTGCCGCTGTGGATCGTCCGGGAGACCACCGCCCCGAGGTGGGTGGTCGCGGTGACGTTGCTGGTCAACACGCTGACGGTCGTCGCGGTGCAGGTGCGCTTGAGCCGTGGCGTGCTCACCCCCGCCGACGGGGCGGTGGCGCTTCGGCGGGCCGGCGTCATCCTGCTCGCCGCCTGCCTGGTCTTCGCGCTCGCGGGTGCCGTCCCCGCGCCGGCGGCGGTGGCCCTGCTGCTCGGTGGCGCACTGGTGCACGTCACCGGCGAGATCCTGCAGTCCGCCGGCGGGTGGGCGGTGAGTTTCGGGCTGGCGCCGGAGGCCCACGCCGGGCAGTACCAGGGCTTCTTCTCGACCGGCATGTCCGCCGCGTTCATGCTCGCGCCGGCGGTGCTCACCACGCTGTGCGTCACCTGGGGCTGGCCCGGCTGGGTGCTCGTCGGGCTGGCCTTCGCGGTCGCGGGAGTGGCCCTCGGGCCGTTGGTCGCGTGGGCCGAGCGCTCCTCCCGAGGCACCGAGGTGATCGCCGGCTGAGCGAGACTGACCGGGTGCCTTCCATCTTGCCCGACGGTGAGCCGGTGCCCGCGGACGGTCGGCTCCCGTCGTACGACGGTCTCGGTGCTCGCCCGTTCGGCTTCTACCTGCACGTGCCGTTCTGCGCGACGCGCTGCGGCTACTGCGACTTCAACACCTACACGGCGACCGAGCTCGGCGGGGGCGCGAGCCAGGCGACGTACGCCGACGCCGCGACCGAGGAGATCCGGCTGGCCCGCCGGGTGCTGGGCGACCTCGACCTCCCGGTCTCGACGGTCTTCGTCGGTGGGGGGACGCCCACCCTGCTGCCGGTGCCCGATCTGGCCCGGATGCTGGCCGCCGTGCGCGACGAGTTCGGCCTGGTGCCCGACGCCGAGGTCACCACCGAGGCCAACCCGGACAGCGTCGACGCCCGCTCGCTCGCCCGGCTGCGCGAGGCGGGGTTCACCAGGATCTCGCTCGGGATGCAGTCGGTGGTGCCGCACGTCCTCGCCACGCTGGACCGGACCCACGACCCCCGGCGCGTCGCGGCGGCCGTCGAGGGCGCCCGGGCGGCCGGCTTCGACGGCGTGAGCCTCGACCTGATCTACGGGACGCCTGGGGAGTCGGCCGCGGACTGGCGGGCCTCGCTCGACGCGGCCCTCGACCTCCGGCCCGACCACGTGAGCGCCTACGCGCTGATCGTCGAGGCAGGCACCCGGCTCGGTGCCCAGGTCGGGCGCGGCGAGGTGGCGGCGCCCGACGACGACGACCAGGCGGACAAGTACGTCGTCGCCGACGAGGTGCTAGGTGCCGCGGGCTACCAGTGGTACGAGCTCAGCAACTGGGCGTCAGGCCCCGAGCAGGTGTGCCGGCACAACATCGGCTACTGGCAGGGCTGCGACTGGTGGGGGATCGGCCCGGGAGCGCACAGCCACGTCGCCGGCACCCGCTGGTGGAACGTCAAGCACCCGGCTGCCTACGCCTCGCGCACGGCCGCCGGGGTCAGCCCGGGTCACGCCCGTGAGGTCCTCACCGACGAGGACCGGCGGGTGGAGCGGGTGCTGCTCGGGACCCGGCTCGCGCGCGGCCACCCGCTCGACGACCTGCGCCCTGCAGGCCGCGCC
>JAVEDG010000191.1 GCA_030841245.1 Actinomycetota bacterium | reverse complement strand
TGTCGGTGAGCACGTCGGTCACGCGGCAGCCCTCGACGATCGTCGCGCCGGCCATCCGCGCGCCCTTGGCCATCGACATCGTCACGTCGACCGGGTTCACCCGCCCGTCGTCGGCGACGTAGAAGCCGGCCAGCAGGTCGTCGGTGCGCGCGATCGGGAACATCTCGGCGATCTCCCGCGGCGAGATCTCCTGTACGTCGACGCCGCAGACCCGGTTGAAGGCCGACACCCGGCGGTACTCCTCCAGCCGCCCCTCGTCTGCCGCCACCTCGATGAACCCCACCGGCATGAATCCGGTCGCCAGCCCGGTCTCGGCCTCCAGCCGCGAGTAGAGGTCGCGGGTGTACTTGCGCATCTCGGTCGACGTCTCCGAGGTCGACCCGAAGGTCACCATCAGCCCGGCCGCGTGCCACGTCGTGCCCGAGGTGATCCGGTCGCGCTCGAGCAGCACGACGTCCTCGCCGAGGTGGGCCAGGTGGTAGGCCAGCGACGTGCCGATCACGCCGCCGCCGATCACGACGACCCGGGCGCGCTGCGGCAGGCTCGGGCCGGCCGACGGCGTACCCGCGGACGGAGCGGCAGGGGACATGGCGGCAGCCTAGAGCCCATCCGCCTGCCAGGAGCCGGCGCTGCTGACTCGTCGCTCAGGCCGACACGGCGTGCCGCCGTCGGATCTCGGTTGCCACTGGGCAGAGCCCCAGACAGGCTGGGCGGCGATGATCCTCAACCACACCGTGACCGGCTCCGGTGCCCCCGTCGTGCTCATCCACTCCGGCGTCACCGACCTGCGTATGTGGGAGCCGCTCGCTGGCCTCGCCGAGCACTTCACCCTCGTCGCGCCAGACCTGCGCGGCTTCGGCCAGTCGCCCGTGCCCGAAGCCGACGAGACATGGTCCAACGGCCGTGACGTGCTCGCGCTGATGGACCATCTCGAGATCGAGACGGCCGCGGTCGTCGGCTCGTCGTACGGCGGTCGCGTCGCGCTCGAGGTGGCGACCCTCGCCCCCGAGCGGGTACGCCGGCTGGTGCTGCTCTGCTCGGCCCTCGCCGGCACCGATCCGACCGAGTCGGTCAAGGCATACGGCGCCAAGGAGGAAGGGCTGCTCGAGGCGGGCGACGTCGACGGCGCCAGTCGGCTCAATGCCGAGACCTGGCTGGGCCCGGAGGCCGACAAGGCGGCTCACGACCTCGTGTTCGACATGCAGCGCCGCGCGTTCGAGGTGCAGATGGCCGCCGAGGAGGTCGAGCCCACCGAGGTGGACGTCGACCTGTCGAGGCTCACCATGCCGACGACGATCTACTTCGGCGCCCACGACTTCGACTACTTCGAGCAGATCGCCCGCCACCTGCACGAGCACATCCCCGGCTCCGAGCTGGTCGGACTGCCCTGGGCCGGACACATGCCCGCCCTCGAGCGCCCGGCCGAGATGACGACGAGGCTGACTGAGGCGCTCTCGACCGGCTGACCCCGCGGCATCGCTCAGGAGAGCGCTGCCTTGGCGGCGGCCAGGTCGTCGGAGGCGAACACCAGCCGGGGACCTGTCGCGACGTACGCAAGCGTGATGTTCACCCCGGCGTCGCCGAGCTTTCGTGCCAGCTCGCCCAGGATCCCGGGCCGGTCGTCGACCGGCACGACGAGCACCTCCTGCTCGGCGGCGACGTGCGCCCCCGCCGCGGCGAGCGTGGTGAACGCCCCTTCCAGGTCCTCGACGAGCAGGTGGACCTCGGCCCTCCCACCGCCGCTGCCCACGGCGCAGAACCCGAGGATGTTGACCCCTGCGTCGCCGAACAGGCCGGTCACGCGGGCCAGCTCCCCCGGGCTGTCGGTGAGGTAGATCGTGAGGTCAGTCGCCACGGCGCACCTCCTTCGGACGCGCTCATCCTGCCACCGGGGGACGGCGGGCGGATCGGCGCCGGGAAGGTCGCAACGACTGACCGTGCGCGCCGGGTGCCCCCTAGCATCGGCCCATGGCCGACGGTCCGCGTGAACAGCTCTTCGCCCTGACGGCCGGTTTCATGGTGACCAAGGCGATCGGTACGGCGGTCCAGCTCGGCATCCCCGAGCTGGTCAGTGAGCGGCCACGGCCGGCTGCCGAGCTGGCCGCGGCCTCCGGCGCCGACCCGGACGCGGTGACCCGACTGCTCAGAACGCTCGCCAGCGTCGGGGTCTTCGCCGACCGCGACGGCGTCATCGAGCACACGCCGATGTCCGAGTTCCTGGTCAGAGGAGTCCCGGGGTCGTTCGCGGCCCAGTCGCTGCTGCTCTCCCACATCCACTTCGCCAGCTGGGGCGATGCCCTCGAGACGTTCCGCACCGGCGAGTCGGCGTTCGAACGGGTCAACGGGGAACCGTTCTTCGACTGGCTGTCCTGGCACCCGGACGAGGCAGCGACGTTCACCGAGGCCATGGCCGGAGGTGCCAACGTCAGACGCGAGACGTTGCTGGCCCGCGACTGGAGTGGTGTCTCCACCGTCGTCGACGTCGGCGGCGCCGACGGCACGGCGCTGGTCGCGCTGCTCCAGCAACAGCCACAGCTGAGCGGCACTGTCTTCGACCTGCCGCACGTCCGGGCCGACGCGGAACGGACCATCGGGCGGGCGGACGTCGGCGACCGCTGCCAGTTCGTCCCAGGCAGCTTCTTCGACGACGAGGTACCGGCCGGCGCCGACGTCTACGTGCTCTCGCGCATCCTGCACGACTGGGACGAAGCGTCGGCGGCCGTCATCCTGCGCTCGGTCCGCGCTGCGATGACCCCGAGCTCGCGCCTGGTCCTCGTCGAGGCCGTCATCGCGCCGGGCAACGAGCCCGACGTGGCCAAGCTCATGGACCTGCACATGCTGGTGGCGCTCGGCGGCCGCGAGCGCAGCGAGGACCAGTGGCGCGAGCTGCTGGCGAGCACCGGGTTCGGCCCGCCCCAGCTCTCCCCTGGCCTCCTCGAGGCCGACCCGGTCTGAGCCTGAGCGCCTGCCCCACGTCCAGCCCGTGATCGTGAAGGATTCCAGTCCTAGAGCAT
>JAVEDG010000156.1 GCA_030841245.1 Actinomycetota bacterium | reverse complement strand
CTGGTTGTACTGCTCGTTGGACAGGAACTGGTTGTTGGGCCGGGCCAGCTCGGCGCGCATCAGCATCGCCATCAGGCCGCCGACCAGGAAGAACACGAACGACGTGATCAGGTAGAGGTGTCCGATCGTCTTGTGGTCGGTGGAGGTGATCCACTTGACGACGATGGCGCCCTTGCGGCGTGGACGGACCGAGCCCTCGACGCTCGGCCGGTCGGCTATCCGAGTCACTTCGCAGCCTCCGCCTGTGCCTTGATCTGCGCGACCTTTGCCTGGTAGTCAGCGGGCTTGAGGATCTGCACGTTGAACAGCATCCGCGAGTGGTCCTGGCCGCACAGCTCGGCACAGCGACCGACGTACGTGCCGATCGTCCGCGGCGTGATCTGGAAGTGGTTCACCTGTCCGGGGATGACGTCCATCTTGTAGTTGAACGCCGGCACCCAGAACGAGTGGATGACGTCCTGCGAGTGCAGCGAGAACTCCACGGTCTGGCCGCTGGGCAGGTAGAGGGTCGGCGGGTTGCCCGGCGTGCCGGTGACCGTCGTCGCCTGGTCGCCGTCGTAGGTGAACTGCCAGGACCAACGCTGCGCCTGCACCCGGATCTGGTGGTCGGGATGAGCCGAGATCTGCTGCAACCGGTCCTCGTCGCGCGCCGTGAAGTAGAAGAAGACGCCGACCATGATGAGCGGCACCATCGTGTAGAGGACCTCGATGGGCACGTTGTAGCGGTTCTGCGGCGGCAGCCCCTGGTCGTCGCGCTTGCGCCGGTGGAAGATCACCGTCCAGATGATCAGGCCCCAGACGACCGCTCCGGTCGCGAACGCCGCGATCCACGCGCCCTGCCACAGGAAGAGCACGCGCCCCGACTGGTTGGTGGCCCCCTTGTCGGACATGGCGAAGTTCGGCATGTCCTTGGACGTGCACCCGCTCAGCGCCAGCAGGACCGGGACCACGAGCAGGGAAAGGGTCGCGAGCCGTCGCGACCGACGGCTGGGCAGCACCCTGCCGGTCGGCGGACGGTCGGTGCCGGACGGACCCAACGTTGCCTTCCCGTCTGTCGATCCCCTGTCGGTCAACAGGCCGCCCGCGAGCGAGCGACCCATGACCCCTGAGCGGTGCAAACCCTACTCCAGCAGCACCCGCCGGGGACGGCAGGGCGGCCGGTACGTCGTGTCCCTCCGACCTGGCGGCGCCGGAGCTTTGCGGGCATCCCTGGAGGTGCCGGCCGGCCGGCCTGGGGCAGCCGCGGCGGCCTGCTATGACCGGGTGGTCCGGGCGGCCCGGGGCGCGGGCGACGGCGCGACGAACGGCTCCGGAGCGTCGAGGCGCAGAGCCGCGGACAGCAGCTCCAGGTAGCGCGGGCGGGGCACCGCCACCACGCCCAGGGTCTCGAGGTGCGGCGTCGCCCACTGCACGTCGACGAGCCGGCCGGCCGGGTCCGCCGAGCGCAGCAGGTCGACCAGCGCGACCAGCGCGACCTTGGAGGCGTCCCGCTGCCGGTGGAACATCGACTCCCCGGCGAACAGGCCGCCGATCGCCACGCCGTACAGGCCGCCGGCGAGCTGTGGTCCGGCCGGGCCGTGCGACCACGCCTCCACGCTGTGCGCCCAGCCGAGCCGGTGCAGCTCCTTGTACGCGGCGGCGACGTCGCGCCGGATCCACCCGCCGGGTCGGCGTGGGTCCGCACAGCCCGTGATGACCTCGTCGAATGCGGTGTCGACGCGGATCTCGAAGCGGCGCAGCGAGCTCCGCAGCGACCGGCACACCCGCAGCCCGTCGATCGGCAGGATCCCCCGCGGGTCGGGTGAGAACCATGCGACGGGCCCCCACCGCCGTACGGGCATCGGGAAGACCCCGCTGCGGTACGCCGAGAGGATGGTGCCCGGCCGCAGGTCCGCGCCGACACCGACGACCTCGTCGCCGGGCTCGAGCACGTCGACGCGGAAGCCGTACGCCGAGGGCGGCGGGTCGACCGTCATCGACCCGTCAGGGCCGCGGGCAGCGCAGCAGCGGCGCGACCTCGGCCACCGAGGCGGGACCGTAGGCCTCGCCCAACCGCGCCAGGAACCGCGCCTGACCGAGGTCGTACTCCTGGGTGCCGACCGTCTCGATCACGTGGGTGGCCAGCATCGAGCCGATCTCGGCGCACCGCTGCGGCTCCAGCTCCCAGCCGATGCCCGCGAGGTAGCCGGCGCGGAACGCGTCACCAACGCCCGTGGGCTCGACCTTGGCCTCCTCCTGCGGGCAGGCCACCTGCACCGGGTCCTCGCCCTTGCGCTCGATCACCGCGCCCTTGGCCCCGTGCGTCGTCACGCGGGTGCCGACCCGCTCCAGGATCTCCGGCGCGGTCCAGCCGGTCTTCTGCTCGGTCAGCGCGGCTTCGTACTCGTTGGTGAACAGGTAGGTCGCGCCGTCGACGAGCAGCCGGATCTGGGCGCCGTCCATCCAGGCCAGCTGCTGCGACGGGTCGGCCGCGAACGGGATGCCGCGGCTGCGGCACTCCTCGGTGTGACGCAGCATCGCCTCGGGGTCGTTCGGGCTCACCACCACCAGGTCCAGGCCGCCCACGCGGTCGTGCAGCGGGCCGAGCTCGATCTCGCGGGCCTCGGTCATCGCGCCGGCGTAGAAGGACGCGATCTGGGCGTGGTCGAGGTCGGTCGTGCAGATGAACCGCGCCGTGTGCTGCAGGTCGGACACGAGCACCGGCGAGGTGTCGACCCCGTGGCGCTCGAGCCAGGAGCGGTAGTCGACGAAGTCCACACCCACCGCGCCCACCAGCAGCGGCCGCAGCCCGAGACAGGCCATGCCGAAGGCGATGTTGGCCGCCACTCCCCCGCGCCGGACCTCGAGGTCCTGGACGAGGAAGGACAGGGAGATCTTGTCCAGCTGCTCGACGACGAGCGAGTCGGCGAACCGACCGGGAAACCTCATCAGGTGGTCGGTGGCGATCGAGCCGGTCACGGCGATGCGCATCGGGGGGTCCCTCGGGCCGGGGGCGACGCACTGAACACTACCCGCGGGTACCGGTTCCAAAGGCGACGCGGCGCGCCTAGCCTGGCCGACGTGCCCACAATGCCGGTCGCGCCGGACCACTCAGCGCTCGTCGTCTACAACGACGGACCCGGCGAGTCACGCAGCCTGGAGGACCTGATCGCCGACTGCGCCGAGGTCCGGCGCAACCTCGCCTCGCTGCGACCGCGCGTGCTGCCCCTCCAGCGGGCGATCACGATCCCGCAGGGTGCCGCGGACCTGGTCGCAGGTCTGGACTCGTACGGCGACTAGCCCACGGGCCGGGCCGCAGCCGCCCAACGGCACCCGCAGCGCGACCGTCCCTGAGCCTGCTGGCCGGTGGAACCGCGGCGACCACCGCGACGCGACCGTCCCCAGGCCTGCCGGCCGGTGGAACCGCGGCGCCGACCGCGGCGTCCAAGTCGCATGAGCTCGACCTGGGCCCGCCGCGGCACCCCGCTCCTCGCCGGTGCCGCCGTGCTGGCCGTCCTGGCGGGGTCCGGCTACCTCTTCCGCGGCGCCGGCGGGACCGGGCCGGGCGGCGCCGGCCCACCGGCGCTGCACCTGCAGAGCATCGGGACCCTGGCGCCTGACTCCGACCCCCGCTGGCGGCTGGACGGCCGGCTCCCCTCCGACGGGCCGGACCAGGCGACCGTGCGCAGCCTCGGCCGGGCGACCGACACGGACGTGACCGACCTGGCCCGCGCGGCGGGGCTCACCGGCGCGCTGCGCCACGTCGCCGGAGCCAGGACGGTGGGCGAAGGCGACCTGGTGCTCTCGGTCAACGACCAGGACGGCTCGACCTGGCAGCTCGGCCCGCAGCCGCGGTGCCTGACCCCCGGTTCCCCGGACGGCAGCGTCAGCTCGGACGGGTCCACGACCATCACGTGCGGCCCGGTGGCCCTGCCGCCGCCCTCCGCAGGAACCGCCGAACCGGGCTCGACCGGCCCCGGCGCCACGACGGTCGACGGCACTCCGGGCACCGACCCGGGCGCGACCGGTGGCGGTTCCGGCGGCTCGGACGGGTCCGGCGGGTCGAGCGGGTCCGGCATCGCGACGATCGCACCCGAGCCGACGATGTCGCCCTTCGCGACCGGTGACCCGGTGGTCCCGTCGCCGCCGCCGACAGTTCCCGCCGTACCGGAGGAGCAGGGCCGGACGGTCGCGGCGCCGGTCTTCGATGCGCTGCACCTCGACATCGCCGACGCGGCCGTCTTCGAGGGGTCGCCGGTCACGTTCACGGTCGACCCGACGGTCGACGGGCTGCCCACGGTCGGCTACGACACCGCGGTGTCGGTGACCGCCTCGCGGATCGTCGATGCGCGCGGCCTGCTGGGCCCGGTCGTCGACGGTCGTGACTACCCAGTCCTGAGCGCGCGCGCGGCCTACGACCGGTTGACCCGGACCGTGATGATGCGCCCGATGATCGCCTGCATGGCGCCGCCGGCGAAGCAGGACCCGATGCTCTGCGGAGGCCCGCTGGTCGTGACGGGCGCGCGCTTCGGCCTGTCGCTGCAGTACGACGGCACCTCGCCGCTGCTGGTCCCGTCCTGGCTGTTCGACGTCAAGGGCAGCGACCGGCCGATCGCCCAGGTGGCGGTCGACCCGGCGTACCTGGCGCCGCCGAGCAACCCGTGCGGCGACGGCCGCGAGTGCGCTACGCCGGAACCGTGCAACACCTGCGTGACCGGCGCGCCGACCCCGGTGCCCATGACCGCGACCGCGTCGCCGTTCACCGACGAGCCGGTCGACCCGCCGCTCACCCCGTCGATGCAACAGACGGTCAACGACCTGCTTCCTCAGACCTCCCGCGGCATCTTCAGGGTCGTGCTCCGCATGGACCACAAATCTCTCGGCGTGACGTACGGGGGTCAGGACGGCACGAGCTGCGGGCTTCTCGAGCCGGACGCGAAGGAGTCGAGCGCCATGGTCGAGCTGGTCCTGATCGACAAGACCGCGGCGACACCGGCACAGGCCTGGGAACCGTGCGACGCAACGGTGACCCTCTCGACGTACCTGGGCAACCGCGACGTGGTCGATGGCCGAACAGGGAAGGTGCTGCTCGCTCCCTGATTCTGCGCCGGACCGCCGAGCGCTCACGGATGCCGGGCTGGTGCCCCATCACCTGGGCGTGTCTGCAGCTGCCGACTTCACGCGGACCCGGCGAAGGGGCGGCTCCGCTGGGGAGTGCCGCCCCTTCGTCGTACGTTTGTGTGTGGTGTCGCTGGGCTCAGTGGAACGAGTCACCGCAGGCGCACGAGCCGCCCGCATTGGGGTTGTCAATGGTGAACCCCTGCTTCTCGATGGTGTCCACGAAGTCGATGGTGGCGCCGGCGAGGTAGGGCGCGCTCATCCGGTCGACGACCACCCCGACGCCGCCGAAGTCCTTGACCTCGTCGCCGTCGAGCGCGCGCTCGTCGAAGAACAGCTGGTAGCGCAGGCCGGAGCAGCCTCCGGGCTGGACGGCCACGCGCAGGTGCAGGTCGGTGCGGCCCTCCTGCTCGAGCAGGCTCTTGACCTTCACCGCAGCGGTGTCGGTGAGCAGGATGCCCTGCTGGACGGTCTCGTCCTGAACGGTCATGTACGTGCTCCTGATCGCGGTTGACTGGTGGACCTATCGGGCGAACGTGACGCCGTCATGAGTCATTCCCCGATCCATGGTTACACAGTCCTGCGCGAGGTTCGTGCTCAACCGTGCGGCCATGTGGCGAACGACCGCCGATGGTCTGGGTCGGAGGCAGCGCTCGGAGCGACCAGGAGGGCATCCCGACGCCCTCCGTGGGACGGCGGACTCAGCGTGACCAGGAGCGCGCCACCCGCTCGGCCAGCGCGCTCAGCTCCTCGGCCGGGCTGTGACCGGACTCACTGCCGGGACCACCGTCCGGGCGCCGGTCCGGGCCGGCATCCCGTTCGGCGTCGGGGTGGTCCGAGCTGCGGCGGGGAGTGCCGTCCACGGCGTACGCTGCGTCGATGCCGGCGTTGGCCAGCTCGCGGCGCCCCACCTCCACCCGCCCGGCGAGCACGACGGTCGGACGGCCGGTCGCCTGTCCGGTTCTCGCCACGCCGGCGACGACCTTGCCGCGCAGCGACTGCCAGTCGAAAGCACCCTCACCGGTGACCAGGAGATCGGCGTGGCGGGCTCGCTCGACCAGACCGGTCGCGTCGAGGGCGAGCTGCGCGCCCGGGACCCGGGTCGCACCGAGCAGCATCAGGCCGAACCCGATGCCTCCCCCCGCCCCAGTGCCTGCCTTGACGGCCAGTCCCCCGTCGGTGGCGCCGGCCCAGGTCCGCATGGCGTTCTCCAGCAGCTCCCGGGCTGCGCGGTCGGCGCCCTTCTGGGCGCCGAACCCGTGCGCCGCGCCGCTGTCGCCGAGCAGCGGCGCGTCGACGTCGGTCGCGGCCACCAACTCGACCTTCTCCAGGAGCCGACGGGCCGGGGACAGGTCGACCGTCCGGGTGCCGCCAGTGGGCGCGCTGGCGCCTTGTTCGCCGAGCCCGGCGCGCAGGTCGACCAGTCCGCCGCCGCCGCCGAGCAGGGGGTCTGCGGGCGTGGCCCCCAGCGCGGCCAGCATGCCGGCACCTCCGTCGGTGCTTGCTGTGCCGCCGACTCCGACGACGATGCGCGCGACCCCGCTGTCCTCGGCCTCGATGAGCAGGGCGCCGAGGCCGGCCGACGACGCGGCGAGCGGGTCCCGCCTGTCCGGCGGCACGAGGTGGAGGCCGCTCGCCGAGGCCGCCTCGACGTACGCCGTCGGGACCTCGCCGTCATGGGTCAGCAGGATCCGGGCGTCCACGGTGTCGCCGAGCGGGCCGGCCACGGTCACCGGGTGCAGGTAGCCGCCGAGGCCGGCGTACATGACCTCGAGGAAGCCGGGGCCGCCGTCGGAGAGCGGGACCAGCTCGATCTCGTCGCCGGGAGCGGTCCGGTGCCAGCCGTCGGCGATGGCCTGGGCCGCCTCGGTCGCGGTCAGGGTGCCCGCGAACTTGTCCGGGGCGACCAGCACCCGCATCGGCGTACTCCCTCTGTCCGTCCTTCGTCCGTGATCGTGAAAGATCCGACCGGCCCTACTCGACGGATCCTTCACGATCACGGGCCGCTGCATCCACAGGGTCCAGGATCGTCCACAACACGGTGCCGGTCGGCTCCCCGCCGGCACTCAGGTGGTCATCGTGGGCGAGTGCCCCCACGAGCGACTCAGCCAGACGAGATCAAGCTGGGTGAACTCGTCAGCCAGCAGGGCGGCGCGGTGTCCTGGCGACAGCTGCTGGCGATCGGCATGACTCTCGGGCAGATCGAAGCCCGGCTCGTGGCTGGAGTCTGGTGCCACAGCGGGCTACCGGGCGTCTACGTCGCGTTCACCGGGCCCGTTGGCTTCCTGAGTCGGTGCTGGGCGGCTCTGCTGCACGCCGGGCCGGGCTGCGTCTTGTGTCTGGAGACTGCAGCCTGGGTCTGGGGCCTCCGCGACGACACGCCGCCGACCGTTGACGTGATGATTCCGACCACCCGCCGGGTCGTCGCCCAGCCGGGAATGCGGGTCCATCTCAGGGTGGCCGTTGGTCGCCGACGGCATCCGGCGAGGCAGCCGCCCGTGACCAGCGTGGAAGAGACGGTCATCGACCTGGTCGACGTATCGCAGACGGGCGCGGACGCGATCGATGTCGTCATCCGGGCCTGCCAACGCAGGCTGACGACGGCAGCTCGGCTGCTGGCCACCGCCGAGCTGAGGAAGAAGATGCGCCGCCGGACCCTGTTGCTCGACGTGCTCTCCGACGTGGTCGAGGGGGTCCTGTCGGCGTTGGAGCGGCGGTGGCTCCGAGACGTCGAGCGGGCGCACGGGCTGCCTCGAGGCAGCCGCAACAGACCGGAGGGTCGGAGCGGACGTCGTCGTTACCGAGACGTGCATTACAGGGAGTACCGGCTCATCGCGAGCTGGACGGGGCAGCGGCTCACCCGGAGGAAACCCGCGAACGCGACTTCCTCCGCGACAACGAGATGCTCGAGGACGGCATCAGGACGGTCCGCTACGGGTGGCGCTCGGTGGCCCACATGGCCTGTGAGTCGGCCGGTCAGACCGCACGGTTGCTGCGGGCTGGCGGCTGGGTGGGCACGCCGCGTCGGTGCGGTCCGGCCTGTCGCCTGACCTGGACCTGACCGTGATCGTGAAGGAAACGTCGAATAGGACAGGTCGCATCCTTCACGATCACCCAGGAGCTGGGCCCTAGAGTGACGCGATGACGGCTCGCAGTGTGCCGGTTCTGCCATCGCGCGACCTGACTGAGACCGCCGTGCTCTACCAGCGGCTGGGCTTCGAGGTCGCGTTCCCGATGGACGACTACCTCATAGCCGACCGCGACGGTGCGGAGTTGCACTTCTTCCCTGACGCGGACCTCGACCCGGCCACCTCGAACGCCGGCTGTTACCTGCAGGTCGACGACGCAGACGCCCTTCACCACGAGTGGGCTGCCCTCGGCGTACGAGTCATCCGTCCTCTGGAGGACAAGCCCTGGGGGTTACGGGAGTTCGCCCTGGTCGACGACAGCGGCAACCTGATCCGCGTGGCGTCCCTCGCGGACCCGACCAATCCGTGATCGTGAAGGATCCGACCAGCCCTATTCGACGTTTCCTTCACGATCACGAAACATGACGGGGCGGTCAGAGGCCGGGGGCTCCCCAGACGGGGAACCAGCGCGAGAGGTCGGCCTCGACGGTCAGGTCGTTGCTCAGCACGCCGCGGATCTGCAGCTCCAGCGGGTTGTCCCGCTTCTGGCCCTCCAGCGGCGCGAACGGGTAGAACGTGCCGCGCTTGTAGAGGTAGACCAGTCCCAACCGCTGGCCGTCCGGCCCGGTGAAACCGACCAGCGAGCACAGCAGGGAGGGGCCGAAGCCGTTGGCCTCCAACGTGGTGTTCGCCGCGTGCAGCTCGGTGACCAGGTCGGACAGCTCCGACGGGTCGTGCGTGGCGAGCAGCCAGGTGTAGCCGAACGAGTCGTGGCTGACCTCGACCTTGGGACCGCCGTCCGCATCGAGCAGCGCCTGGATGTCGGACTGCATCGAGGCGAACGCGCCGCCCTCGGCGGCCCGGAAGCAGACCGACCCGTGGCCGGTCGGTTTGAAGCCAGCCGCCGACTCAAGGGTGATCGCGGCGTCGGGCACCGCGAAGAGCTGGTCGAGGTCGGGCTGGACCGGCTTGGTCCGCCCCATCAGCTTGTCGAGGAAGCTCACCGTCGAGCGCGGGTCACGTGGTCGGCCGGCCGAGCTGGGCCGAGATCTCGCCGAGCTGCTCCAGCCGGCGCTCCAGCGACGGGTGCGTCGAGAACAGCGACGACAGGCTGAAGCCGGGCGCCAGCGCCGGGGCGAAGAAGAAGGCGTTGTACGGCTCGGCCTCGCGCAGGTCACGGCTCGGGATCCGGGCCATCTCGCCGCTGATCTTGGTCAGCGCCGACGCGAGCGCAGAGGGCTGCGACGTCAGGAAGGCCCCGGCCCGGTCCGCAGCCAGCTCGCGGTATCGCGACAGCGCCCGGGTCAAGATGAAGCTCAGCGCGTAGACCACGGCGCTGACCAGGATCACGATCAGCACGACGGGCGTCCCGTTGTTGTCGCGACGCCCGCGGCCCATCCCGGTCCAGAGCACCATCCGCGTCATGAAGCCGGCCAGCACACCGACCACCGACGCGATCGTCATCACGGTCACGTCGCGATGCGCGACGTGGGAGAGCTCATGGGCCAGCACGCCCTCGAGCTCTCTCTCGTCGAGGCGGCGCATGATGCCGGTGGTCGCGCAGACGACGGCCCGCGACGGGGTGCGCCCGGTGGCGAACGCGTTGGGTACGTCGGTGTCGGCGATCGCCACGATCGGCTTGGGCATGTCAGCCATGGCGCAGAGCCGGTCGACGATGCCGTGCAGCTCGGGCGCCTCTTGGGGCGTGACCACCTTGCCGTGCATGGCGTAGAGCGCGATCCGGTCGCTGAAGTACCACTGCGCGCCGATGCCGACGACGGCGATGACCGCGACCAGGCCGTAGCCGAGGCCCAGCCCGATCAGCACCGCCATCAGGACGACGTAGAGCAGGCCCAGCAGGAACATGGTCAGCCCCATGCGCGCGGTCAGGCCGCGGTCGGGGACGTATCTCGACTTTGCCATGTCAGCCCGGGATCAGACCTTCGTCGCTGGACTCGAGCATCTCGCGGACCTCCTGCAGTGACGTGTCGGTGCCGGGCAGCACGGCGTCGGACGGGTCGAGCGAGTCGTCCGGCACGCGCTCCCCGACGGTCCTCACCTTGGCGAGCAGCCCGTCCACCGCGGACCGGAACGCCGCCTCGTCGCCGGCCGCGACGGCCTGCTCGAGACCGGCGTCCAGGCCGTTGAGCAGCTCAGCGTGCTCGTCGGCCACGGCGTACTGCCCCTCGCCCAGGATCCGCACGATCACTTCTGCTCCTCCTCGACCACCGGGGCCGACGCGGACGCGGCGGCGCCCGCGCCACCGGCCTGACCCTCGAGCTGCTTCGGCGCCGACCCTGGGGCAAGCTCTCCCTTGAGGCGGGCCAGCTCCAGCTCGACGTCGCCGGAGCTGGCCATCGAGTCCAGCTCGGACTGGATGTCGTCCTTGGTGGTGCCGGTGACGTCGTCGAGGGCGCCGCTCGCGAGCAGCTCGTCGACCGCGCCGGCGCGCGCCTGCATCTGCTGGGTCTTGTCCTCGGCCCGCTCGACGGCCATGCCGACATCGCCCATCTCCTCGGAGATGCCGGAGAACGCCTCGCCGATCTTCGTCTGCGCCTCCGCGGCCGTGTAGGTCGCCTTGATCGTCTCCTTGCGGGTGCGGAAGGCGTCCACCTTGGCCTGCAGTCGCTGCGAGGCGAGGGTGAGCTTCTCCTCCTCGGCCTGCAGCGCGGCGTGCTGGGTGTCCAGGTCCGCCTTCTGGGTCATGACCGCGGAGCGACGGGTCAAGGCCTCGCGGGCCAGGTCCTCCCGGCCGGCGGCCAGCGCCTGGCGGCCCTGGTTCTCCAGCTTGTCGGCCTGCTGGGTCAGCTGCTGGGACTGCAGCTCGAGGCGCTTGCGGGACGTGGCGACGTCGGCCACGCCTCGGCGTACCTTCTGCAGCAGCTCGCGCTGCTTCTCGTAGCTGTAGTCGAGGGTCTCGCGGGGGTCCTCGGCCTTGTCGAGCGCCTTGCTGGCCTTGGCCTTGAAGATCAGCGAGAGCCGTTTCATCATGCTCATCGGCCTCGACAGCCCCTTTCATCCTCGGCGCGGAACGTCCGGGCCACTGCCCCAACCCTAGATCGCAGACGACCCGGGCGGGAGCGGAGTTCCCGCTGGGTAGCATCGGCGCCGTGTTCGGACGCAATCGTTCGACCGAGGAAACGGTCGAGCCCACCCCCGTCAAGGCCGACGGCAAGGGCCGACCCACGCCCAAACGCCGTGAGGCGGAGCGAGGCCGGCGCCGTGCGATCGCTGCTCCCAAGGACCGCAAGCAGGCCTACCGCCAGGCCCGCGTGCGCTCCCGCGAGGAGCGCGCCCGGGCAGCTGCCGGGCTGCGGGCCGGCGAGGAGAGGCACTTCCCGCCGCGCGACCGGGGGCCGGTGCGCAAGTACGCCCGCGACCTGGTCGACTCGCGCCGCTCGGTCGGAGAGTTCTTCCTGCCGTTCACGCTGATCATCCTGGTGCTGTTCATCGCCGGCGGTGCCGGCGGCTACGGCCAGCTGTCGGTGTTCGCCAACTCGCTGTGGCTCGCGATGGCGACCCTGATGGTGCTCGACTCGGCGTACCTCGTGGTCAAGCTGCGTCGCGGTCTGCAGCGCAGCCTGCCCGGCGAGAGCCATCGCGGCGCAGCCCTCTACGCCGTCATGCGCAGCACCCAGATCCGCCGGCTGCGGGTGCCCCCGCCGCGAGTGCGGCCGGGGCGGCGCCGGGTCTAGCCGGCGGCGTTCGGGCGACGCGGGCGCGCGCATAGGCTTGCCTGCATGGAGTTCCGACACCTCGGCCGGTCCGGCCTCATCATCAGCGAGATCGCTTACGGCAACTGGCTCACGCACGGTGGCCAGATCGCCGAGGAGCAGGCGACCGCGTGCGTCCGCGCCGCACTGGACGCCGGCATCACGACGTTCGACACCGCCGACGTGTACGCCGGCGGGCGGGCCGAGGAGGTGCTCGGCCGTGCTCTCGCCGGCGAACGCCGCGACGGTCTCGAGGTGTTCACCAAGACGTTCTGGCCGATGGGTCCGGGGCATAACGACACCGGACTGTCGCGCAAGCACGTCATGAGTGCGATCGACGCGTCACTGCGTCGGCTGCAGATGGACTACGTCGACCTCTTCCAGGCGCACCGGTACGACGTGTCGACGCCGCTCGAGGAGACGATGCAGGCCTTCGCCGACGTCGTACGGGCCGGCAAGGCGCACTACATCGGAGTCTCCGAGTGGACCGCCGACCAGATCCGAGATGGCAAGGCGCTGGCCGACGAGCTCGGCTTCCAGCTGGTGTCCAGCCAGCCGCAGTACTCCGCCCTCTGGCGGGTTCCCGAGGCCGAGGTGATCCCCACCTGCGAGGGCCTGGGCATCGGCCAGGTCGTCTGGTCGCCGCTGGCCGGTGGCGTCCTGACCGGGAAGTACCGCCCGGGCGAGCAGCCGCCTGCAGGCAGCCGGGCCGGCGACGCCGACCTGGGCAAGTTCGTCGACCGCTGGATGAGCGACGACGTCCTCTCGCGGGTCGCCCAGCTCGCGCCGCTGGCCGACGAGGCGGGCCTGTCGGTGGCCGCGCTGTCGGTGGCGTGGGTGCTGCAGACCCAGAACGTGGCGGCCGCGATCATCGGGGCCAGCCGCCCCGAGCAGGTCACCGACAACGCCAAGGCGGCCGGCGTCACCCTCGAGGCCGGGCTCAAGTCCCGGATGGACGAGATCCTGGCCCCGGCTGCGATCACCGCCGCCGCCATGACCGCCCGGATGACCCCCGACCCGCGCCCCTGACCCGCGCCCCTGACCCGCCTCCCTGACCCGCCTCCCTGACCCGCCTCCCCCCACCCCTTTTGCCCACCCCCCCTTTGCCGTTGATCATGCAGTAACTAGTCACTGCCAGCGATGGAGGTTGGCCAGGTCCTGCATGATCAACGGGGGGGAGGGTCGGCGGAACGGGGCAACCGAACGACTGAAATGGGCGGGGCGAAGCGGGCGGAGGCTACTGGGCGGGGTGCAGGCTCATCGGGCCGTAGACCACTCGGTCGCCCTCGAGCAGACTGACCTGGTCGACCCCGCTCTCGAGCAGCTCCCGCCAGGACTCGCCGATCCAGTTCTCCGCGTCGGCCTGGGTCGGGAACGACTCCACGGGTAGCCCTTCGGCGGACACCGCGGCACCTTCGGCGTTCTCGTAGCGCCAGGTGAACGACATGTCGCGGACTCCCCTTCGACGGCGGTGCCGACCAACGGATCCTGGCGCCCGATCCGGGCGCTGAATCATGAGTCTGGCCGGTGGTTTGACGTGACGCTACCGGGCGTGGTCTAGTCCGCCTACCAGCCGGTCGGCAACGCCCGGCGACAACTGAATCACGCGTTCGAGCAGGGGAAGCCGGTCCAAGTCCGGCGCTGACCCGCAACCGTAGGCCGCACCCGATCCGTCGGGCCGCGGCAAGCCGGAGCACCTGCGCGGACGCGAGCGGCTCCACACATTCCGTCGAGGTATACGGGGCGGGAGCCCGGACCACCACCGGTCCGACACCACGCCCCCCACGCGCAGCCGCGCGTCGGGGGCGTTCTCGTCTGCGGTGGACACGCCCGGGGACCGTCGCGGATCGCTCCCCACGAAAGGCACGCACCATGCAGGACCGAGCACGTCCGGACCAGTTGCGACAGCGTCGAGCCCGCCCAGACCGGCCACGCGAAGGCGTGCGCCCGCAGACACACGAGGCGCCGCGGCGGGTCGTCCCCGGCCCCGCCACCACCGACCCAAAGCGCCCCACCCCGTACGGCGGTGGAGCACCGCGTCGGGTGCGCACGACCTCGCTGTCCATGGCCCTCGCCCTGCTGCTGTCCGCGGCGGCGGTGCTGATCGGCGCTGGGACGGCCAACGCAGGGAGCTACCAGTACTGGGGCTACTACTCCTGGTCGA
Organism: Actinomycetota bacterium; assembly: GCA_030841245.1. Classification (GTDB taxonomy): domain Bacteria; phylum Actinomycetota; class Actinomycetes; order JACCUZ01; family JACCUZ01; genus JAVEDG01. The sequence goes on along the minus strand of JAVEDG010000156.1, from coordinate 1,153 downwards.
ACGGGAAGTGGGCGTTCGCGACCAAGGGGCCGGCCCAGACGACGCCGGCCAACGGCTCGGTCGAGGGCTGGCGGTTCGCGATCACCGGAGCGAAGCCGCGCCCGCCGCGCGCGGACGGTGACTTCGCCGCCATCTGTCGCCACACGAAGGCCAAGCCCGGCAAGAAGCGGGTAGCGGTCGTGATCGACCCGGGCCTGCCCTCCGAGGCCCCCACCGGGGACACTGCGGGCAAGCCGCACGGCGCCTGCGCGCTCGTCGCCACGTCGGCGTCCGGGGCCGAGGTGCTCAACGCGGTGGCCCACACCCGCATCTCCAAAGGGCTCGTCTGCGGCATCGATGGCTACCCGTCGACCGGGTGCGCCGACTCGGTGAAGGCCAGCCCACCCAAGACGGCCGACGCGGCGGTGACTCTGGCGCTGCCCAAGGCGCCGCACCGTGCCGTGGCCCCCAGCAGCGACAGCGGGACGCCGTGGACCGGCATGGTCATCGTCGTCCTGATCCTTGCCGCGCTGGGCGGCGGCGGACTCTGGATGGCCCGGAGCCGGGCCCGGTCATGACCATCGCCGGCCGCCTGCCCCGCCACCTGCACCCCGGTGCCTGGTGGCTGTGGGCGGCCGGGCTGGCCACGGCAGCGAGCCGGACGACGAACCCGTTGCTGCTCGTCCTGGTGGTGGCCGTGGCGGGCTTCGTCGTGTCGGCGCGGCGGCCCGCGACGCCGTGGGGCAACGCCTACGGCGCGTTCCTCAAGCTCGCGCTGGTGTTCGTGGTCATCCGGGTGGTGATGGGAGCGCTGTTCGGGGTGACCGAGGGCACCACCGTGATCGTCGACCTGCCGGTCGTGCCGCTGCCCGACTGGGCGAGCGGAGTGCGGCTGGGCGGCCCGGTCACCCTGGAAGGAATGCTTGCCGCGTTGTACGACGGGATGCGTCTGGCGGCCGTCATCGTCTGTGTCGGCGCCGCCAACTCCCTTGTCTCCCCGACCCGGCTGCTGCGTGCCTTGCCGGGCGCGCTGTACGAGGCCGGGGTTGCAGACGTGGTCGCACTCACCCTGGCGCCACAGCTGGTGCGCAGCACCAGCCGGGTGCGGGAGGCCCGCAGGTTGCGCGGGCACCCGCACCAAGGAATCCGCGGACTGCGCGGGGTCGCATTGCCC
>JAVEDG010000139.1 GCA_030841245.1 Actinomycetota bacterium | reverse complement strand
GCCTCCGGTGACGGCCACCGGTGACCGGACAAGGCGCGCTGGCCGGCCATGGCCGCCGCCACCGCGGCACTGGCCGTCGGGAACGTCACGAAGAAGGAGTCACCCTCGGTGCCCCGTTCGCGCCCGCCGTGCTCGGCGAACACTCCCCGCAGCAGCCTGCGGTGCTCGAGCAGCACGTGGGCGTAGGTCGGCCCCATCTGCTGCAGCAGCCGGGTAGAGCCCTCGATGTCGCTGAACAGCAGTGCGACAGTCGCTCGTGCCACCTCACGCCGCCCCTCGTGATGGACCCGCCCACCGAGGCCGATCCTAGGGCGAGCGCGGATCACCAACGCGAGTTGCGACACGGCTGCGCCCTCGGGCACGAGGCCCGAGGGCGCAGCGACAGGGCGAAGGCAACCTCAGAATCGGTCGACGATCTCCGTGCAGAACGCCTTGAGGTCGTCGGGCTTGCGGCTGCTGATCAGCACGTTCGGTCCGCTCTCGCAGACCACGACCTCCTCGTCGACCCAGTCGGCGCCGGCGTTGCGCAGGTCGGTCTGCACGCTGGGCCATGAGGTGATGCGGCGTCCGCGCACGACGTCCGCCTCGAGGAGAGTCCACGGCGCGTGACAGATGGATGCGACCGGCTTGCCTGCGTCGAAGAACGCCTTGACGAACGCCACCGCCTTGGGCTGGGTGCGCAGGAAGTCGGGATTGGCCACACCACCGGGCAGGACCAGACCGTCGTACGACGCGTGGTCGGTCTTGTCGACGGTGTCGTCGACCGGGAAGGTGTCGCCCTTGTCCAGGTGGTGGAACGCCTGGACCTTGCCGGGGGCGGTGGACACCAACCGGGGCGTGCCACCCGCCTGCTCGACCGCCTGCCACGGCTCGGTCAGCTCGACCTGCTCGATCCCCTCGGGTGCGACCAGGAACGCGACGGTCTTGCCGTTCAGGTTGGTCATGTCGACTCCCTCCCTCTCCGTGCAGGGCTTTCGGGTTCTCCTGGCGCCTGCCCGGGTCGGAGGGGGTGAAACGCGCTCAGACCGTGACGGGCCTCGCAGTGGGCGAGATCGGTGCCGGCAGCGTGGTCTCGCCGTCCAGCCAGTGGTCGACCGCGGCCGCGCAGGAACGGCCCTCTGCGATGGCCCAGACGATGAGGGACTGGCCGCGCCCGGCGTCACCCGCGACGAAGACGCCAGGAACCGATGTCATGAACGTCTCGTCGCGGGCCACGTTGCCGCGCGGGTCGAGCTCGACCCCGAGCTGCTCGAGCAGCCCGCCCGGCTGCGGTCCGGAGAAGCCCATGGCCAGCAGCACCAGGTCCGCGGGGATGCGTCGCTCGGTGCCGGGCACCGGCTCGAACCGGCCCGCGGAGAACGTGACGTCGACCAGGTCCAGCGCCTCGACCGAGCCGGTCCCGTCATCGACGAACCGGCTGGTGCTGACCGCGTAGACCCGCTCGCCGCCCTCCTCGTGAGCGCTGGAGGTGCGGTAGATGATCGGCCACGTCGGCCACGGTGTCGACTCGGGGCGCAGGTCGGTGGGGCGCGGCATGATCTCGAGCTGGGTCACCGACCTCGCGCCCTGGCGGTGCACGGTCCCGAGGCAGTCGGCTCCCGTGTCGCCACCGCCGATGATGATGACGTGCTTTCCGGCCGCGCTCACCGGCACGGCGTACGCCGGGTCGTGGACGCGCCGGTTGGCGTGCGGCAGGTAGTCCATCGCCTGCACGATCCCCGCCAGCTCGCGGCCGGGCGCCGGCAGGTCGCGCGGCACCGTCGCGCCGATCGCGAGCACGACTGCGTCGTAGCGGCGGGTCAGGTCGCTGCCGGTCAGGTCGACTCCGACATCGACGCCGGGACGGAACCGGGTGCCCTCGGCAGCCATCTGGGCGAGCCTGCGGTCGAGGTGGCGCTTCTCCATCTTGAACTCGGGGATGCCGTAGCGCAGCAGGCCGCCGATCGCGTCCGCCCGCTCGATGACCGCGACCGTGTGCCCCGCCCGGGTGAGCTGCTGGGCCGCGGCCAGGCCGGCCGGACCGGAACCGACGACCGCGACCGTCTTGCCGGACAGGCGGTCCGGCGCCAGTGGCTCGACCCATCCCTCGGCGAAGGCCCGGTCGACGATCGAGACCTCGACCTGCTTGATCGTGACGGGCTCCTCGCTGATGCCCAGCACGCACGCCGACTCGCAGGGCGCTGGGCAGAGCCGGCCGGTGAACTCCGGGAAGTTGTTCGTCGCGTGCAGCCGCTCGGCGGCCGCGCGCCTCTCGTCGCGACGGGTCAGGTCGTTCCACTCCGGGATCAGGTTGCCCAGCGGGCAGCCGCTGTGGCAGAACGCGATGCCGCAGTCCATGCAGCGGCCAGCCTGACGCCGGAGCACGTCACGGTCGGCCGCGGTCTGCTCCTCGTAGACCTCGCGCCAGTCCTGGATGCGCACGTCGACCGGGCGCCGGGCCGGCAGCTCGCGGCTGCGGGTGGTGAGGAAGCCCTTCGGGTCAGCCATGTGCCGCCGCCATGATCGCCTCGTCCACGTCCAGCCCTTCCTCCAGCGCCCGCGCGCGGGCGAGCAGCACGTTCTTGTAGTCGCGCGGCATCACCTTGACGAACCGCCCGGCCGCCGCGGCGGGGTCGGCGTCCCAGGCCGCGAGCAACGTCCGGGCCACGGGCGACCCGGTGTCCTCGGCGTGCCGCGCCACGAGGTGGCGGACCAGCTCGGCGTCCTCGGTGTCGAGCGGCTCCAGGTCGACCATGTCGCGGTTGACCCGCCCACTGTTGGCGTCGAGGAGGTACGCCGTGCCGCCGGACATGCCGGCGGCGAAGTTGCGCCCCGTCGGTCCGAGCACGACCACGGTGCCACCGGTCATGTACTCGCAGCCATGGTCACCGACCCCTTCGACCACCGCGGTCGCGCCGGAGTTGCGGACCGCGAAACGCTCCCCGACCAGGCCGCGGATCAGCGCCTCACCGGCGGTCGCGCCGTAGAGAAGGACGTTGCCGGCGATGACGTTGCGTTCCGCGACCAGCGGTGCGTTGATCGGCGGCCGCACCACGAGATGGCCCCCGCACAACCCCTTGCCGAGGTAGTCGTTCGCATCGCCGAGCAGTCGCAGCGTCATGCCACGCGGCACGAACGCACCGAACGACTGGCCCGCCGAGCCGGAGAGGGTGATGTCGATGGTCCCGTCGGGCAGTCCGGTCGCGCCGAACCTCCGTGTCACCTGGGAGCCGAGCATGGTCCCGACCGTGCGGTTGACGTTGCGGATCGTCGTGGCGAGACGCACCGGCGCACCGGTGTCGAGCGCGTCGCGGCACCGGGCGATCAGCTCGTTGTCCAGGGCCTTCTCCAGGCCGTGGTCCTGCGCGACCACGCAGCGACGCGCAGCCCCATCGGGGAGCTCGGGCACATGCAGCACCGGGCTCAGGTCGAGCCCCGAGGCCTTCCAGTGCTCGACGGCGTGCGCAGTGTCGAGCTGCTCCGCGTGCCCGATCGCGTCGTCCAGGCTGCGGAAGCCGAGCGCGGCCAGGTGCTCCCGCACCTCCTCGGCGATGTAGGTGAAGAAGGTCTCGACGAACTCCGGCCTGCCGTTGAACTTGGCCCGCAACTCGGGATTCTGCGTCGCCACGCCGACCGGGCAGGTGTCGAGATGGCAGACCCGCATCATGATGCAGCCGCTGACGACGAGGGGTGCAGTGGCGAAGCCGTACTCCTCCGCCCCGAGCAGCGCGGCGACGACGACGTCGCGACCGGTCTTGAGCTGGCCGTCGGTCTGTACCACGATCCGGTCCCGCAGCCCGTTGAGGAGAAGGGTCTGCTGGGTCTCCGCGAGC
>JAVEDG010000457.1 GCA_030841245.1 Actinomycetota bacterium | reverse complement strand
GCCCGCTACGGCCGCGGCGGCATGCCCCGCATCGAGCAGGTGAGGCAGCGCGGAGAGTATTAGTACGCCGACGAGAAAACAGGCGAGGACACAGAGCTTTATGCGACGAGACATCAGCTACGCTCCTTATCAACGAACGCGTTGCCTTGAGTAATAAAGGTACAGCTTGGCCCCTGCTTGTCTGCGCCGGTACGACGTGAGGTGACGCCGAAGATAGCAACTAACCGAACGGCCTGAGGAGGTAAAGCTTAAGTAGTTTGAAGCTAAATGAGAGTGAAGAACCGAAGCGCCTCGTACATTATTCCTCTCCGGGTTCCAAGTCAACGACAAGGTTTAATCTGGCGCGTAGATGATGATGCTGCTCGAACGCAGGCGCGGGTGAGGCGGACGTTCAGTCTTCGGCGAGGACGATGATCTTGTCCTCGGGTTGGAACGTGAGCGCTTCGGACTTCGGCGGGTTGACGCGCACGCCGTAGGCGCGGGCCGGGTCGTTTGCGTGCCGCTCCAGTCGGTAGCCGATGGCGGTCTCGCCGCGACGGCGCGCCGACTCCGTGACGGTGTAGAAGTTCACCGCGCGCCCCATCGCCACGTAGTCCTTCGCCGGCTTGAGGTAGATTTCCGACCCTTCAGACCTGAACAGGTCTTGAAAGACTTCGAGCAGCTCGCCGTTCTCGGAGACCTGTGTCAGGAGCAGTCCCGTCAGCTCATCGCTCACGATGAAGTCGTCGGCCTTAGCGACGGCCGCCAGCGCGCGGTTGCGCACGTCCACCATCTCGCTGACGACGCTGTAGGACTCGCCCTTCTTCCGCTCGATGTCGCGCAGGTGCAGCAGCGTGATCATCGTCTTGGCGTCGGCCGCCTGCGCGTCGAGCTGGTCGGCGTAGCAGAGGAGGATGATGTGCTGAAACGAGGTCAGGCCGAGCCGGTCGAGCACCTTCCGGTCGGTCGTGTCGCCCTGCTCGAACTCCAGCGAGAGGTGGCGCAACTCCCCGGCGACGGCGTCAAGCCACGTCTCCTCGCGCGGCGTGTCGGCCACGACCTTGAGGAACGAGCCCTCGGGGACGTAGTTGTCCAGCTCGCGCACGATGGTGCGGCCGCGCTTGTTCCAGCCCAGGACGAGGACGCGTTCGGGGCGCCGCTCTTCCGTCGCCGCCTGCGCGATGGCGGCCTCGTCCACGGCGCCTTCGGGCGTGCCGGTGAAGACCACTTTGTCGTCGTCCTCGGCGATGGCGATGACCTTGTCGCCCTCGCGGATGACGGTCTCGGCCGGCGGGTTGACGCGCACGCCGCCCCCGCCCGGCCGCAGCCCCATCAGCGAGCAGCTCTCGTAGGCGAGCAGCGCCTCGCCGTACGTGCGCCCGACGAGCCGCGGCTCCTCCTGCATGTAGATTTCATCGCCGCCGTAGTCGAGCAGCTCCGTGTAGACGATGCTGAGTCCCACCTGCAAACAGGTCTGCACCGTGATGCGCGCGATGATGTCGCTTGAGAGGACGAGCTTCGCCTCTTCGCCGCCGACGATGCGCGCGACCTCCATGTTCTTCTCGTCGCGAATCTCGGCGACGATGTGGTAGGGCTCCTCGCGCCGGTTCGGGTTGTTCGTGAGGGCGAGGATCATCTTGATGACCTGCGCGTCGGCGTCGGGCGTGTCGTCGGGCGAGAGGATGATGATCGACTTGGCGGCGTGCGGATTGACGATCTCCAGTTCGACGAGGTCGATGGGGTTGCCGGAGCGGCAGACGACGCGCGTGTTCTTCGTGTCGCCGACCCTTGCGCGAATCTCCTCCTCGATCTCGACCTTGTCGCGGTCGGCGAGGACGACGACGCGGGGCCGCTGCTGGTTCTCGTTGGCGATGACCAGCTCCCTGATGATGAGGAAGACGCGCGCCGACCAGCCGAGGATGAGCGTGTGCCCCTCCTCGACGACGAACGAGCGCCCCTTGCGCATCTCTTCGAGCTTGCCCTGCAACCCGCTCGACAGGACGCTGATGAGCAGGCTGACGATGAAGATGCCGCCGACGGTGACGGCGAACATCAGCACGCGATAGCCCCAGCCCATGTCGCCCGCCACGGTGCCGGGATCGATGGAGCGCATCAGGGTCTGCCAGAACGCCTCGGCGAAGCCGAGCACCTGCGGCTCCTGCCCTTCGGCGGCCTCGGGCGCGAGACCCGTGAGCAGGATGATGGCGGTCGCCGTCAGCACGATGAAGACGGAGCCGAGGGCGAGCCAGCCAATCAGGGAGACGGTGCCGCCGGACAGGCTCCGGTCGAAGGCGTAGCGAAGGCGTTGGGAGAGAGTGGCTTTTTTCATCTGGCGTCTGTGTCCGGGTGGGCGGGCCGCGGAGGCAGGGCGGTAGAAGGTTTCCGGACGTGCCGGGTTGTAAAGTTTTTCTGAGGTCACAGACTCCCCGAGTCGGGGGTCTGTTCTCTGTGTGGATTATAGGGTTCGTCCAGCGGATAAACCTAGTCTACAATTCAAACCCGGATGTCGGTCTGAGGCAGAAGCCCGACCGTGAGGGAGGGCGTCAGTTGTTCATAAGACGGTGTTGGCGGGAGTTGAGACGCCCTCCCTCACGGTCGGGCTTCCGCCAGGAGTGATTTGAAGGATGAAATCTGAGGAGCAAGTCTCGGGGCGGCCCGGCGCGGCCGGTGTGAGTGCGGCAGAGCCGCGCCCCGCGTTGCCTCAAGCTGCTCCACCCGCGCCCTCCGATTCTCTGCTCGCGCCTTCAGACTCGCTGCACGCGCCGGAAGATTCGGCCCCGCCCACGCGAGTTGACTCGGCGATTCCGTCTCACCCTTCGCCCGCGCCTTCGAGGCATTG
>JAVEDG010000104.1 GCA_030841245.1 Actinomycetota bacterium | reverse complement strand
GAGCTCCTCAGCATCGACCTCACCGGCCAGCTGCCCCGCACCGAGTCGGTCCGTGGGCCGGACGTCACCGCCGGCCCGGGCCACGAGGCGGCCCCCGAGCCGCCCTACCTGCCTGATCCCGAACGGGTTGCACCGACCCCGGCCGCCGCGCCGACCCACCGGCCGGACTGGGGCATCCCGGCCCTGCCCGAGCCGCCCGAGTCGCTCGGGGCGGACTCGGTCCTGCGTCACCGCCGGCCGCGCCCTCGCAACGGCTGGCGGCGCGGCGTGTACGCCGCCACGGGCGGCAGGCTGAACCTCGGGCCGTCACCGGCCGAGCTCCGGGCGGCCGCCCTCGTCCGGCGTGCACGCACGCCGATCGCCGACTGCCATCGCCTCGCCGTCATCAGCCTCAAGGGCGGCGTCGGCAAGACGACCACCACGGCGGCACTCGGAATGATGCTGTCGCAGCTGCGCGGTGACCGGGTCATCGCCGTGGACGCCAACCCCGACCGGGGCACGCTCGGCGAGCGGGTGCCGCGTCAGTCCGGCGCCACGGTCCGTCACCTGCTCGAGCACCGTGACCAGCTGCACCGGTACGCCGACGTGCGGGCGTTCACCTCGCAGTCCCCTACCCGGCTCGAGATCCTGGCCTCCGACAGCGACCCGAGCGCCTCGCTCGCGTTCAGCGAGCAGGACTACCGCAACACGGTCACGACGCTCGAGCGCTTCTACAACCTGATCCTCACCGACTGCGGGACCGGTCTGCTGCACGACGCCATGCGCGGCATCCTCGGGCTCGCCAGCTCGTTGGTCGTCGTGAGCTCGGCGAGCCTCGACGGCGCGCGCAGTGCGAGTGCGACCCTCGACTGGCTCGAGGCGCACGGCTTCGGTGCCCTCGCGCACAGCGCGGTGGTCGTGATCTCATCCGTCCGCCCGGGCGGTGGCATCGTCGACGTCCTCCAGCTGGAAGACCACTTCGCGTCCCGCTGCCGCGACGTCCTCACCATCCCCTACGACCCGCACCTCGAGGCCGGCGGCGTGCTCGACCTCGAGGAGCTGGACGAGCAGACCCAGCTGGCCTACCGCGAGCTGGCCGCCGCCATCGGCGACGGCTTCGCGACCTGATCCGGCGCGCACGTACCATCGAGTGATGCCATCGATCGCCCGCAGTGAACGCGCTGCCCTCACCGACCTGCTCGACTCGGTCGGCCCGGACGCGCCCACGCTGTGCACCGGCTGGACCACCCGCGACCTGGCCGCTCACCTCGCGATGCGCGAGCGGCGGATGGACGCGGTCGGCGGGATCGCGGTGCCGGTTCTGGCCGGTCACGCGGAGTCGGTGCGGCGGGAGTACGCCGGGCGGCGGTATCCCGACCTGGTCGCGCTGGTCCGCGGCGGGCCGCCCTTCTGGTCGGCCTTCGCCGTCCCCGGGGTCGACCGGATCGCCAACACCACCGAGTACTTCGTGCACCACGAGGACGTCCGCCGGGCCCAGCCCGGCTGGGCTCCGAGGAGCCTGCACTCGCGGGTTCAGGACGCGCTCTGGGCGGCGGTCACGGCTCGCGGGAAGCTGGCCTACCGTTCGGTGCCCTGCGGTGTCCTGCTGCAACGACCCGGCGGACAGACGGCGCGGGTACGCGACGGTGAGCCCGCAGTGACCGTCGCGGGCGAGCCGGCCGAGCTGCTGCTGCACGCGTTCGGCCGACGCGGCCACGCCCTGGTCGACGTGTCGGGACCGGTCGACGCCGTGGCGTCGATGCACGGCACCGACATCAACGCCTGACCGTCGCGCCGTGCGGTCCTCAGCGCCGCACGGCGTACCCGGCGCCGGCGATCGCGTCCTTCACCTCCGCCACCCGCAGCTGGCCGAAGTGGAACACGCTCGCGGCGAGCACGGCGTCCGCACCGGCCGCAACGGCGGCCGGGAAGTCCGCCGGCCGCCCCGCGCCCCCGCTGGCCACGACCGGGACGGTCACGGCGGCGCGCACCTGCGCGATCAGCTCGAGGTCGAAGCCCGTGCGGGTGCCGTCCGCGTCCATCGAGTTGAGCAGGATCTCCCCCACACCATCGGACGCCGCTCGCCGCGCCCAGGCGACCGCGTCCAGCCCGGTTCCCACCCGGCCTCCGTGGGTCGTGATCTCGAAGCCGGACCCGGTCGTCGCTGACCCAGCCGTCCGGCGGGCGTCGACGGACAGCACGAGGACCTGGGCGCCGAATCGGTCGCCGATCTCGGTCAGCAGCTCGGGGCGCTCGATCGCAGCCGTGTTGACCCCGACCTTGTCCGCGCCGGCCCGCAGCAGCCGGTCGACGTCGTCGACGGAGCGGACACCGCCACCGACCGTCAGCGGGATGAACACCTCCTCCGCGGTGCGCCGCACCACGTCGTACGTCGTGTCGCGGCCGGCGCTGGACGCGGTGATGTCGAGGAAGACCAGCTCGTCGGCACCCTCCGCGTCGTAGCGGCGGGCCAGCTCGACCGGGTCACCGGCGTCACGGAGGCCGGCGAAGTTGACGCCCTTGACGACACGCCCACCGTCCACGTCGAGGCACGGGATCACCCGCACCGCGAGCCCGCCCGGGTCCGCGGGACCGGCAGCTCGCCCGGTCACCAGGACGAGCCGCGCTTGTAGGCCACCGCCTCGACCTCCACCATCATCCGCGGGTCGATCAGCGCCACCACCTCGACCATCGACGTGGCCGGCCGGGCCGCACCCAACAGCTCGCCGTGAGCCCGGCCGTACTCCTCCCACCGCGAGATGTCCGTGACGAACATCCGGGTCCGCACGACGTCGGTCAGCTGCGCGTCGAGCTCGCGCAAGGCCCACTCCACATTGCGGATCGCCTGCACGGTCTGGGCGTGTGCGTCTCCCTCGTGCACGACCTCCCCGTCGACGATCGAGGTGCAGCCGCTGACCCAGACGTGGTCCCCGGCGGCCACGGCACGGCTGTAGCCGGCGACCGGCTCCCACGGCGCGCCACTGGATATCCGCCGCGTCACGGCGTGCCGATCGGACCGGTCATGCTGCCTCCGCAACCGTCGCGAGCGCATCCTCGAGGGTGAACGCGCCCTCGTAGAGTGCCTTGCCGACGATGGCACCCTCGACGCCGAGGGGGGCCAGCGCGGCGATCGCCCGCAGGTCCGCCAGGCTCGACACCCCGCCCGACGCGACCACCGGGGCGGGCGTGGCCGCACAGACCTGGCGCAGCAGGCCCAGGTTCGGCCCGGTCATGGTCCCGTCCCGGGTGACGTCCGTGACCACGTACCTGGCGCAGCCGGCCCGGTCCAGCCGGGCCAGCACCTCGAACAGCTCGCCCCCATCACGGGTCCACCCGCGAGCGGCCAGCCGGCCGGCGCGCACGTCGAGCCCCACCGCCACCCGGTCACCGTGGGCCGCGATCGCCTGCGCGCACCACTGGGGGTCCTCCAGCGCTGCCGTCCCGATGTTGACCCGCCGGCAGCCGGTTGCGAGCGCGGCAGCCAGGGACTCGTCGTCGCGGATCCCGCCCGAGAGCTCCACGTCGACGTCGAGCCGGTCGACCACGTCCGCCAGCAGAGCGTGGTTCTCGCCGCGGCCGAAGGCGGCGTCGAGGTCGACGAGATGGACCCAGCGGGCGCCCGCGGCGGCCCAGGCGAGCGCGGCCTCGAGCGGCTCGCCGTACGTGGTCTCGCTGCCCGCCTCGCCGCGCACCAGCCGGACCGCGAGCCCTCCGGCGACGTCGACGGCGGGCAGCAGCTCGAGGGGCATCACGACCTCCGGTCGAACGCGAGGGTGAGCAGAACCGGGGTGGCGCACAGTGCCAGGAGCAGCGCGGTGGCCCGCACCCACCAGTTGTCCGACACCAGCCACACCACCACCTGGGAGGCCAGCAACCCGCTGGTGACGACGGCGTTCTGGGCCCGCCGACGGCGCGCCAGCAGACCCTGCTGCCGCCGCCAGCGGATGCGGCGGGGCACCCGGGCGCGGACGGCAGCGAGCCGCGCCCGGCGCCGCGCCAGCCGCTGCGACCGGCGGTCCCGCTGCGCCCGGGCCGTCGCGGCCTGGCGTTCGCGCTCCTCGCGGGCCCGTGCCCTCGCCCGGCTCACAGGGTGCCCACCCAGTTCGCCAGCATCCTGGCCCCGGCCGCGCCGGACTTCTCCGGGTGGAACTGGGTCGCGGCCAGCGCGCCGACCTCGACGGCCGCCACGAACGGCGCACCGTGCTCGGCCCAGCTGACCCGCGCCGACCCGGTGCGCGGCTCCGCCGCGGCCGGCCAGTGGCGCACGCCGTAGCTGTGCACGAAGTAGAAGCGCTCGTGCTCGACGCCGGCGAACAGCGTGCTACCGTGCGCGCTGTGCACCGTGTTCCAGCCCATGTGCGGCAGCACCGGGGCGTCCAGCCGCTCGACGGTGCCGGGCAGCGCGCCGATGCCCGCCGTGTCCACGCCGTGCTCGAGGCCGGCGTCGAAGAGCACCTGCATCCCGACGCAGATCCCGAGCACCGGGCGCCCGGCAGACGCCCGTCCGCAGACGATCTCGACCGCGCCCACGCGGCCGAGGCCCTGCATGCAGGCGGCGAACGCGCCGACACCGGGCACCACCAACCCGTCGGCCTCGCGGGCCGCCCGAGGGTCGGCGCTGACCGTGACGTCGGCCCCGACGCGCGACAGGGCCCGCTCGGCCGAGCGCAGGTTGCCCGACCCGTGGTCGAGCACGACGACACGCGGGGCCACGGGCCCGAGGCTACGGGAGCCGGGCGACGGACGGGACTGCTGTCCGGCGGCTGACCACCGCCTGTCAGCCCGAGAGCGTCCCCTTGGTGGAGGGGACGCCCACGACGCGCGGGTCGGGCGCGACGGCGTCCCGCAGCGCCCGGGCCACCGCCTTGAACTGGGCTTCCACGACGTGGTGGGCGTTGCGCCCGGCCAGCACGCGCACGTGCAGGCAGATCTGGGCGCTGGCGGTGAACGACTCCCAGATGTGGCGGGTCAGCGTGGTGTCGTAGCTGCCGATCAGCTCGACGACCTCGGGCTCGACGTGCACGAGGTAGGGCCGGCCGGAGAGGTCGACGGCGGCCTGGACCAGCGTCTCGTCGAGGGGCACGGTGGCGTCGCCGAAGCGACGGATCCCCGACCGGTCGCCGAGGGCCTCGCGCAACGCCTGACCCAGCGCCAGCGCCGTGTCCTCGACGGTGTGGTGCGCGTCGACCTCAAGGTCCCCGTGCGTGCGCACCGTCAGGTCGAACCCGCCGTGTCGGCCCAGCTGCGCCAGCATGTGGTCGAAGAACGGGACGCCGGTGTCGACGTCGGTGGTGCCCGAGCCGTCCAGGTCGATCTCGACCCGCACGTCGGACTCCTTGGTGGTCCGTGCGACGACCGCGGCCCGAGGCCGCGGACTGGTCCCGCTCACAGTGCCTCCCGCACGCCGGCGGACAGTGCCTCGAGGAACGCCGTCGTCTCGGCCTCGGTGCCTGCGCTGACCCGCAGCCAGCCGGGCAGTCCGACGTCGCGCACGAGGACACCCTGGTCGAGCAGGCCGCGCCAGGTCGCCTGCTCGTTGCCGAACTCGCCGAACAGCACGAAGTTCGCGTCGGAGTGCATGGCCTCCAGGCCCAGCGCGCGGATCTCGCCGAGCAACCGGTCCCGTTGCTTCTTCAGGTCCTCGACCGTCGCCAGCAGCTCGCCGGCATGCGCGAGCGCCGCCCGGGCCGCTGCCTGCGTGAGCACCGAGAGGTGGTAGGGCAGCCGCACGAGCCCGACCGCGTCGACCACCCTCGGGTCAGCGGCGAGGTAGCCAAGCCGGGCGGCGGCGAACGCGAACGCCTTCGACATGGTCCGGGTCACGACCAGCCGTTCCCGTCCGGGCAGCAGGGTGACGGCGGAGGGCTGGTCGGAGAACTCGGCGTACGCCTCGTCGACGATCACCATGCCGCGCGACGCCGCGTAGACCGCGTCCAGCACGTCGAGGTCGAGTGCGTCACCGGTCGGGTTGTTCGGCGAGCACAGCAGCACGACGTCCGGGTCGTGCTCGTTCACGACCAGGGCGGCTGCGTCGGCGTCCAGCCGGAAGCCCGGCAGCCGTGGCATCGGGAGGTACGCCGTGCCCGTGCCCCGCGCGATCAGCCGGTGCATCGAGTAAGATCGGA
>JAVEDG010000122.1 GCA_030841245.1 Actinomycetota bacterium | reverse complement strand
CCCCCCCGAGGTCCCCGCCGGGCTCGCGCGGCGCCGTCGCCAGCGGGCGCTGGCGCACGCCGCAGTGCTCCGGCCGGTGGGCGGCGAGGGAGATCGCCTTGTCCCGCAACGGCTTGTACTCGATCACTCGGCTCGCCTCGATGCCGCACGAGGCCGACACGATGACCTTGGGCTGCGCGTCGTCGATGCGCAGCGCCAGCTCGTGCGCGGCGAAGCCGCCGAAGACGACGGAGTGCACGGCCCCGAGTCGGGCGCAGGCGAGCATCGCGACCAGGGCCTCGGGCACCATCGGGAGGTAGACGATGACCCGGTCCCCCTTGCCCACGCCCAGCCCGTCGAGGACCCCGGCGAAACGCGCCGTCTCATCGGTCAGCTCCGCATAGGTGAAGGTCCGGGTGCTGCCGGTCACGGGGCTGTCGTAGATCAAGGCGGGGCGCTGCCCGTTCCCGGCCGCGACGTGTCGGTCCAGCGCGTTCTCGCAGGTGTTGAGCTCACCGCCGGGGAACCAGCGGTAGAACGGTGGCCGGGAGTCGTCCAGCGCCCGGGTCGGCGCGCGCCGCCAGGTCACCGCCTCGGCGGCGGCCAGCCAGAACTGCTCCCGGTCGTGCAGGCTCGCGTCGTACGTCGTCCGGTAGCGTGCCTCGCCCACCCGAACATCCTCACGCCTCGCGCCGACGGATGCCAGGGGCCCGGGCGCCGTCAGGTCTGCGGTGACGGCACGCCGGGATCGGTCGCGAGGGTGGTGGTCCCGGGGTCGGGAGCACCCGCGGCGGAGCCGGCGGTGTCCGGGACACCCGCCGCCGGGGCGTCGGTCACCAGCAGCAGCAGTCCGACGACGCGGTCCAGGGTGTCGTCCACGGCGGCCTCGTCGTATCCCCCGCGCTTGGGCCGGAAACCGACGCGGCGGACCTCGTCGACATCGACCAGCCGGTCGTGGGACAGCGCGTCGAGGACTTCGTCGAGGTAGTCGTCGACGTCGTCGACGTTGTAGCCCCGGTGCATCCAGTGCGCTCGTGGGAAGCGCCTCATGTACGGCAGGGAGATCTGTTCCCGCAGCACCGCCAGCTCACCCTCAGGGTCGAGCCGGGCACGACGGCCGGTCGAGGCACCGAGGACGGTGAGCGCCCGCTCCTCGAGGTCGTCCAGTGCGGCATCGACGGGGCCGACCTCGTATCCGTGGCGCACCAGCTCGAACCCGATCCGGCGGATCTCGTCCGGCCCGATCCGGCCGTGCATGCCCGACAGGGAGACCTCCACCTGGACCATGAACTGGTCGACCTGCCGGCAGTGGTAGCCCCGCCGCAACCGGCCGGCCCGGGGGAACCGGTGGTGACTCACGTCGACACCGTCGCCAGCTGGCCGCAGGCGCCGTCGATCTCACGGCCCCGGGTGTCGCGCACGGTCACCGGCACGCCGTGCGACTCGAGGCGCCGGACGAACTCCGCTTCGTCGCGGCGCCGCGACGCGGTCCACTTCGAACCCGGCGTCGGGTTCAAGGGGATGAGGTTCACGTGGACGAGGTGCCCCTTCAACAACGTGCCGAGCAGGTCGGCTCGCCACGCCTGGTCGTTGACGTCGCGGATCATCGCGTACTCGATGGATACCCGACGCCGGGTCCGGCGCGTGTGTCGCCACGCCGCATCGAGCACCTCGGCGACCTTCCAGCGCGTGTTGACCGGCACCAGCGTGTCGCGCAGCTCGTCGTCCGGGGCGTGCAGCGACACCGCCAGCGTGACGGCCAGGCCCTCGTCGGTCAGCCGGTCCATCGCCGGGACCAGACCGACGGTCGAGACCGTCACGGAGCGCTGCGACAGCCCCAGTCCGTCGGGGGCCGGGTCGGTGAGCCGGCGTACGGCTCCGAGGACCGCGCGGTAGTTGGCCAGCGGCTCGCCCATCCCCATGAACACGACGTTGCTGACCCGCCCGGGACCGCCGGCGATCTCACCGTCGCGCAGCATCCGCGCCCCCGCTACGACCTGGTCGACGATCTCCGCTGCGGACATGTTCCGGGTCAGCCCGGCCTGGCCCGTGGCGCAGAAGGGGCAGTTCATGCCGCACCCGGCCTGCGACGAGACGCACAAGGTCACGCGATCGGGGTAGCGCATCAGCACGCTCTCGACCGTGGCCCCGTCGAAGAGCCGCCACACGGTCTTGCGGGTCGTCCCGCCGTCGCAGTCGAGGTGCTGCACCGGTTGCAGGAGCGGGGGCAGCAGGTCGGCGGCCAACCGGTCACGCCGGTCCTTGGGGACGTCCGTCATCGCGTCCGGATCGGTCCGCAGGTGGCCGAAGTAGTGCCCCGAGAGCTGGCGGGCCCGGTAGGCCGGCTCACCCATCTCCTGCAGCAGCTCGCCGCGCTGGGCGGGGCTGAGGTCCGCGAGGTGCCGCGGCGGCTTGGCCCGCCGCGGCGCGGCGAACGTCAGCTCGGCGGTCATGATCGCCATTGTCGCAGGCCCGCCTGGGAACCTAGTGGCGCGCGGTGAGGGGCTCGCGGTGCGAGCTAGTGAGAGATCCAGGTCAGGAGCAGGTAGGCGACCGGCGCGGCCGGCAGCAGCGAGTCGAGCCGGTCCATCAGCCCGCCGTGCCCGGGCAGCAGCGACCCCATGTCCTTGATCCCGAGATCGCGCTTGACCATCGACTCGCCGAGGTCGCCGAGCGTGCCGGTGCACATGAGCGCGAGGCCGGCGAGCAGGCCTTGGGGCCACGCACCGTCGAGCAGCATGGGCACCGCGATCATCCCGCCGGCGCCGCAGAAGACGGCCGAGCCGGCAAAGCCCTCCCACGACTTCTTCGGGCTGATCTCGGGAGCCATCGGGTGGCGGCCGAACAGGACCCCGGCGGCGAACCCACCGATGTCGCTCAGCACGGTGAGCAGGATGAACACGAGGACCAGGTCGGCGCCCTCGTCGGCCCGCAGCAGGAGCACCGCGAAGCCGCCGAGGAAGGGCACGTACACGAGCGCGAACACACCGGCGGTGACGTCGCGCACGTAGCCGGCGGGGTTCTCCGGCAGCCGCCAGACCAGGACGCCGAGTGCCGAGAGCGCCAGGGCGACGAGCATCGGCTCCGACCCGCCCGCGTAGGCGGCGACGATGATGGCGAGGGAGCCCACGACGACGGGGACGACCGGCACCCGGATCCGCGCGGCACCGAGCGCGTTGGACAGCTCCGAGACCCCCAGGACGATTGCCACGGCCACCACTCCGACGAAGGCGTCCTTCCACAGGTAGAGCGAGAGCAGGACCGCCGCACCGAGTCCCACGCCGACGCCGACGGCCAGTGGCAGGTTACGTCCGGCGCGCCCCCGGCGCTCCGGAGGCGCGACGGCCTCCATCGGGACCGGTTCCAGCGGCGAGCCCGGCTCGTCGTCCACCCGGTCCGGGCGCGTCTGGTCCGATGCCACGTCAGACCTCGAGGAGCTCTGCTTCCTTGTGCTTGAGCAGCTCGTCGACGGCCCCGACGTACTTGTGCGTGACCTTCTCGAGCTCCTTCTCGGCGCGCGCGACGTCGTCCTCGCCCGCCTCGCCGTCCTTTGCCAGCTTGTCGAGGTCGTCCTTGGCGCGCCGGCGCACGTTGCGGATGGCGACCCGTCCGTCCTCGGCCTTGTGCCGGGCGATCTTGATGTACTCCTTGCGCCGTTCCTCGGTCAGCTGCGGGAAGACCACCCGGATGATGGCACCGTCGTTGGTCGGGTTGACCCCGAGGTCCGAGTCACGGATCGCCTTCTCCAGGGCACCCAGCGAGCTCTTGTCGTACGGCGTGAGCGTGATCATCCGCGCGTCGGCCACGTGGAAGGACGCCAGCTGGTTCACCGGCGTCGGCGCGCCGTAGTAGTCGACCAGGATCTTGGCGAACATCGACGGGTTCGCCCGGCCGGTGCGGATCGAGGAGAAGTCGTCACGGGCGACCGAGACGGCCTTCTCCATCTTCTCCTCTGCCTCGAAGAGGGTCTCGTCGATCACGTCGTCTCCTGCGTCGTCGTCGGATGGGTCGCCGCGTCGCGCGTGGGCCCACGGTCCCGGTTCACGCGTCCGGACCGATGACGGTCCCGATCTTCTCGCCGTGCACCGCGCGGGCGATGTTGCCTGCGGCAGTCATGTTGAACACGACGACCGGCAGCCGGTTGTCCCGGCACAGGCTGATCGCCGTCGCGTCGGCGACCTTGAGGTCACGGGCCAGGAACTCGTCGTAGGACAGGTTGTCGTACCGCACGGCCGCCGGGTTCTGCTTCGGGTCCGCGTCGTAGACGCCGTCGACACCCTTCTTGCCCATGAGCAGCACCTGGGCGCCGATCTCGAGGGCCCGCTGGGCGGCCACCGTGTCCGTGGAGAAGTACGGCATGCCGGCGCCGGCACCGAAGATGACGACCCGCCCCTTCTCCAGGTGGCGCATCGCCTTCCGCGGGATGTAGGGCTCGGCGACCTGACCCATCGCGATCGCCGTCTGCACCCGGGTCTCGACGCCCTGCTTCTCCAGGAAGTCCTGCAGAGCCAGGCAGTTCATGACCGTGCCAAGCATGCCCATGTAGTCGGCCCGGGCGCGGTCCATGCCGCGCTGGGACAGCGAGGCGCCGCGGAAGAAGTTGCCGCCGCCGACCACGATCGCGACCTGCACGCCACCGCGGACGACGTCGGCGATCTGGGCGGCGAGGTCGGACACGATGTCAGGGTCGACGCCGAGCTGACCGCCGCCGAAGACCTCGCCGGAGAGCTTGAGCACCACGCGGCGGTACGTCGGTGCGGACTCGAGGTCGGGTCGGGACACCTCGTGCACCACCTGGGACTCCTGCCGGGCTCCCGCCACGCTGTCCTCGCCCTCCTCGTCCCTGGTCCGCGCCTGCCGCTCGCCTCCGCAGTCTGCCAGCCAGGTGCTGGCAGGGACAGACGGCCGGTTACCTCAGCCGGCGCCGACCTCGAAGCGGGCGAAGCGCGACACGCGGACACCGGCCTCGTCGAGCACGGCCTGCACCGACTTGGCGCTGTCCTGGACCGACTTCTGCTCGAGAAGGACGGCGTCCTTGTAGAAGCCGTTGACCTTGCCCTCGATGATCTTGGGGATGGCCTGCTCGGCCTTGCCCTCCTCGCGGGCGGTGGCCTCGGCGACCCGCCGCTCGGTCTCGACCACCTCGGCCGGCACCTCGTCGCGGGTGACGAACC
>JAVEDG010000043.1 GCA_030841245.1 Actinomycetota bacterium | reverse complement strand
TCGTCACCAACGTCGAGGCGGACCACCTCGACCACTACGGCACCCCGCAAGCGGTCGCGGCCGCGTTCGACGCCTTCTCGCAGCGCATCCTGCCGGACGGCTTCCTGGTCACCTGTGCCGACGACCGGGGAACTCGCGCGCTCGCCGAAGCTGCGCGGGGTCGGGGCGTGGACGTGCGGACGTACGGCGAGGCGGCCGACGCGGATCTGCGGCTGGTCGACCTGTGGCTGCAGGGTCTGGGCAGCAGCTTCGAGCCGGTGCTCCGCGGTCGGCGGCTCGGCCCGGTCCGGCTGCCGCTACCGGGCCGGCACAACGCGCTCGACGCCGCCGCGGCCCTGACCGTGGGGCTCGGCCTGGACTTCCCGCTGGACCGCCTGCGTGAGGGCCTGGAGAGCTTCACCGGCACGCGCCGGCGCTTCGAGCTGAAGGGCAGCGTCGGGGGAGTGCGGGTGTTCGACAGCTACGCGCACCACCCCACTGAGCTGCGCGCCGACCTCGAGGCGGCGCGTGAGGTGGTCGGCACCGGGCGGGTCGTCGTCGTGTTCCAGCCGCACCTGTACAGCCGCACCAAGTTCTTCGCGGAGGAGTTCGGCGCCGCGCTCGGCCTCGCCGACGAGGTCGTGGTGATGGACGTGTACGCCGCGCGCGAGGACCCGGTGCCCGGCGTGACCGGGGCGCTGGTCGCGGCGGCCGTGCCGCTGCCGCCGCAACAGGTGCTCTTCGAGCCCTCGTGGTCGGCCGTCGCGGGCCGGCTCGCCGACCGGGCGAAGCCCGGCGACCTGGTGCTGACCTGCGGGGCGGGTGACGTGACCATGATCGGTCCCGAGGTGCTCGCCCTGCTGCAGGTCGAGGTGCCGTGATGGGGACGACCCGCGGGACGACCCGCGTGCGGCCGGATCCGGGCTCGGCTGACAGCGGCCGCCCGACGCTGTCTACGTCGTTCGCCGCCCGCTTCGCCCGCCGCGTCTGGCGGCGTCGTTGGTCCCGGCTGCGGGTGGGGCTCGTCTTGCTGCTGGTGGGAGCGATCGTCGCCGGGGCCGGCTGGGTGGTCCTGTTCAGCTCCGTGCTCGGGGTGCGCACGGTCGAGGTCACCGGCACCCACCGGCTCTCGCCCGCGCAGGTGCGCGCGGTGGCCCGGATCGTCCGCGGGACGCCGCTCGCCCGGATCGACGAGGACGCGATCACCCGTCGGCTGATGCAGCTCCGACCCGTCCGTGCCGTGACCATCAGCCGGCAGTGGCCGTCCACCGTGCAGATCGACGTGCAGGAACGGGTGGCCGCCGCCGTACGCGCCGAGGGCGGCTCGTTCACCCTCGTCGACCGCTCCGGGGTGGGCTTCGAGACGGTGTCGCACAAGCCGAACCGGCTGCCTGTGGTGCGCACGACCGGGCTGGCCGGTCCGGCTGCGGTCCGCGTCGCGCTGGACGCGCTCGACGCGCTGCCGCCGCGGGTGAGCCACCAGGTGCTGCGGGTCCGGGCCGCCAGCCCGCATGCGGTGCGCATGGTCCTGACCCGCCACCGCACGGTGGTGTGGGGCGGCGGCGACCGGTCGGCGCGCAAGGCAGCGGTGCTGGCGGTGCTGCTGCAGCGCAAGGCGCGGATCTACGACGTGAGCGCTCCTGACGCCCCGACCACCCACCGCTGACCGGACCTCGCGTCACTACGGTTCATGTCGTGGCGCGGGTACTGGTGACCGGCATGTCGGGCGCCGGGAAGACGACGCTCTTGGACGAGCTCCGACGCCGGGGCCACCTGACGGTGGACACCGACTACGACGGGTGGGAGCTGCCCGACGGGACCTGGGACGAACAGCGGATGCATGCGCTGTTGGCAGAGCAGTCCGCGGTCGTGGTCTCGGGGACCGTGAAGAACCAGGGTCACTTCTACGACCGTTTCGATCATGTCGTCCTGCTCAGCGCGCCACCTCACGTGCTGCTGGAGCGAGTACGAGAGCGGACCAACAACCCGTACGGCAGCACGGCGGAGCAGCAGGCCGAGATCGTGCTCCTCACCCGGACGGTCGAGCCGCTGCTGCGGAAAGGAGCGACCCTGGAGCTGGACGGGCAACGGCCGGTGTCAGAGCTCAGCGACGCCGTCGAGCAGCTCATGCGGCCGACGCACTGATCTGCCGGGTCTGTGCTCGAGACGGTCCGGAGCGTGAAGGTCGGGCGTGGCGCGCGCGTCAGGCGGGGTAGAGGTCGAGTTCGAGGATGGGCTCGCCGTCGTGCACTTCGCCGGTCAGAGCGAAGCCGTACTGCTGGTAGAACGTGACGGGCGATCCCGGTCCGACGACGTGGGACACGAGGAACGTGCGGGCGTCGGGGTGCGTCCGGACATGCTCGACGATGAGGTCGAGGGTCGCGGTGCCGTAGCCGCGGCCCTGGAACCGGTGGTCGATGAGCAGCCGCCAGAGGTAGTAGGGGCCGACGTACGTCGGGTCGTCGACCGTGATGCCGTCGCTGATCATCACGAAACCGACGGGCTTGTCGTCGGCGTAGACCGCGCGGTACCAGGGCTTCGCGTCGGGATAGTCCTCGGCATCTTTCAGGGACTGGGTGACCGTGGCGACGAAGTAGTCCTGCTCGTCGGTGACCGCGAGTGCCTCGACGGCGGCGCGGTTCTCATCGGTGATCTCACGTAGCGACACCACCGGCGCCGCAGCCGGACGTCCGTGGGAGTCAGTCACTGCGTCCTCCTACGCTTGTCCAGCCACAGTAGAGCCGGTAGTGCCGTTCTTCGATGACTCCGGCAGGATCCGACCGTGACCGTGCCTTCGAGTCGAGCCGACCGGCGACGACAACGTCAGGCCGCCGTCCAGGACCTCCTCGGTGAGGACTCCGAAGCCGCGCTCGACATCCTCGAACTGGCAGAACTCGCCTGGCACGACTGCTACGGCGAGGTCACTCCACCCGACTCGGTCATCGACGATATTTGTCTCTGCTCGCAGGGCCGACTCGCCGATCTTGCTCGTGCGGCTCGACTCGCTGTCGAGGACTACCGCGATGTGCGCCTCTGGGCCGACGATCTTCGCGCGAAGTAGCTGCCGCACCGAGCGCTAATCCCGTGCCAGGCAAGCCAACGCGGCTGCAGCGCTCTGGACTTCGGACGCATGGCCAGCGAACGCCGAACCATCTCTGAGTACAGGTGGAACAGCTGCTCAGGTCTGGTGTCGTTGGGTGAGCAGGCGGAGTCGGAAGCGGTGGTGTTGTCGGGATCGTTGGTCGGGGTCGATGGTCTTGGGTGGG
>JAVEDG010000041.1 GCA_030841245.1 Actinomycetota bacterium | reverse complement strand
CCGGGTCGTGGTGGGGTTGGCAGTCGGCGGCGGGCCGCTGGCAGCCGGGGGCGATGCAGCCTTGGTCGCGGACGTAGAGGACGCGGCGCTGGTAGTAGTCGTGCAGGCGGCGTTTGCGTCCGACGTCAAGCGGTGTGCTGGGCCCGTTCATCACGATGGGGATCATCGCGGCGTCACAGGCGAGGCGGCGGAGCTCGGCGGCGGAGAGGGTGGCCCCGGTGTCGAGGCGCCCGGCCCCGGCCAGCCCGTCGCGCAGTGCCTCCAAGCTGACGGTGACTCCGATGGTGACGTTGCTGGGCAGCAGCCGGGTGGGGGCCCCGGCCCAGGTGGCGGGCAGCGGCAGCTGGCCGGGCGCGGGCTCGGCCCCCGAGCCGTCCTCGGCCGACCTGACCTCCTCGGCACCGTCGGCTTCCCCAGCGTCATTGCCGCCGGTGCCCGCCGCGGTGCGGCTCAGCGCGGCGCGGAGGGCGTCGAGCAGGTGGTCGGCTCGGCGTTGGTCGCCTGGTCGGGTGTCGTCGAACCCGTCGGTGCCGGGATGGGGCTGGTCGGCGCGGCGGAGCCAGGCGGCGAAGAGGGTCTCGTCGGCGTTGCCGATGGTGAACCGGCCGGTGAACCCGCCGCCGGGGCGGCGTTTGGTGATCAGCCGGTTGGTCTCGGCGGCCTGCGCCGCCGCTTCGGCGGCGTCGAGCTCGCGGGCCACGGCGGCGGCGTCGGCCGGGTCGTCGAGGTCCGGGGTGCAGGTGAGGGCCTCGGCGAGGGCTTGGCCGGCTCCGGTGAGCTCGGCCGGGCTCAGCGACCCGGCCTGGGCGATCAGAAACTCCGCCGCTGCTTCCCGGTCGGCCCCGGTGACCGCGGGGATCGCGTCGACTCGGGCCAGCGCGGTCGCGAGCACCCGGGACTGCTCCACCGTCACCGTCCCCTCGGCCAGCGCGGTGCGCACGACCGGTTGGGCGGCGAGCAGCCCGGCCTCCCGCAGCCGGGCCGCGGCCAGGGCGCGGGAGTAGCGGAACCGTTGGGTCAGCCACTGCGCCGTGGACAGCGCCTGGGTGCGGTCCTTCAGCGACCTGTCGTCGGCCTCGGTGAGCAGCAGCGCCCGCAACGCGGTCGCCTTGGCCTCGACCTGCACCAGGGCGGCCAGGGCGGCTTCGACGTCGCCGTCGCCCAGCTGCCAGGCCTGGCCGCGCCCGGCCAATGCGAGCTGGTCGGCCGCGCCGCGGGCACCGGCCAGCACCGGGTGTCCGAGGAGGGTGCCGCCGCTGCTGCTCATACCCGGAACAGTAGGGAAGGGGTTGGACACAAACCCCGACGTACATCACCCCGGAATCCCTTTGTCCACAAAGGATTCGTCGTCCACAGTCAACGACTCGCTGTCCACAGATTTCAACGGATCGATGCGGCTCAGAGCGGCCTGACCATGACGAGCGCGGGATTGCCGGGCCACAGCTCGAGCAGCTCCTCGACCGGGAGGAAGCCGACGGCCTTCCGACGTGCCGACGGCCTACCGACGGCTTACGGACGAGCCCGGCTCGTCCCCGCGCCTCGCGTCACGGACCGGGCACGGCCTCCGGACGCGTCGCCGACGTCTCGGGCGCGACCCGGTTGACAGCCGACACCACCGCCTTGAGCGATGCGGTGACGATGTTCGGGTCGACACCAACGCCCCACACGATCCGCTCGCCGATGGCGCACTCGACGTAGGCTGCCGCTCGCGCATCGCCGCCGGAGGACAGGGCGTGCTCGGCGTAGTCGAGCACCCGCACGTCGTACCCGATGGTCGACAGCGCGTCGACGAATGCCGCGATGGGGCCGTTGCCACGCCCGCGCAGCGTGCGCTTCTCGCCCTCGACGAAGACGTTCACGTCGAGCTCGTCGTCCTCGCCCTCTGCGGCCGAGGTGTGCAGCGAGCTGAGCGCCACCGGCGTACGCCGGGAGAGGTACTCCGCGTCGAACGCCTCCCACATCTGCCCCGGAGACACCTCGCCGCCGGATGCATCGGTGCGCGCCTGGATCACCTGGCTGAACTCGATCTGCAGCCGGCGCGGCAGGTCGAGCTGGTGCTCGGTCTTCATGATGTAGGCGACCCCGCCCTTGCCGGACTGGGAGTTGACCCGGATGACCGCCTCGTAGCTGCGCCCGACGTCCTTCGGGTCGATCGGCAGGTAGGGCACCTCCCAGCGGAACTCGGAGACCGGCACCCCGGCAGCCGCGGCGTCGCGCTCCATCGCGTCCAGGCCCTTCTTGATGGCGTCCTGGTGGGAGCCCGAGAAGGCCGTGTAGACCAGGTCGCCGCCGTAGGGGTGCCGCTCGTTGACCGGCAGCTGGTTGCAGTACTCCACGGTCCGGCGGATCTCGTCGATGTCGCTGAAGTCGATCTGCGGGTCGACGCCCTGCGAGAACAGGTTCATCCCGAGGGTGACCAGGCAGACGTTGCCGGTGCGCTCGCCGTTGCCGAACAAGCAGCCCTCGATCCGGTCGGCACCGGCCAGCCGCCCCAGCTCCGCGGCGGCCACGGCAGTGCCGCGGTCGTTGTGCGGGTGCAACGAGAGGACCACCGAGTCGCGGTGGGCCAGGTTGCGGTGCATCCACTCGATCGAGTCGGCGTAGATGTTCGGCGTCGCCATCTCGACCGTCGCCGGCAGGTTGACGATGGCCTTGTGGTCCGGTGTCGGCCTCCACACGTCGTTGACCGCGTTGCACACCTCGACCGCGAAGTCGAGCTCGGTCCCGGTGTACGACTCGGGTGAGTACTCGAAGAAGACATCGGTCCCGGGCACGGTCTCGGTCAGCTTCTGGCAGAGCTTGGCGCCCTGCACGGCGATGTCGGTGATCCCTTCCCTCGGCAGTCCGAACACGACCCGGCGTTGGAGCGTCGATGTCGAGTTGTACAGGTGCACGATCGCCTGCTTGGCGCCGCGGATCGACTCGAACGTCCGCTCGATCAGCTGGTCGCGGGCCTGGGTGAGCACCTGGATGACGACGTCGTCCGGGACGAGGTCCTCCTCGATGATCTGGCGGACGAAGTCGAAGTCGGTCTGGCTGGCCGACGGGAAGCCGACCTCGATCTCCTTGTAGCCCATCGACACGAGCAGCTCGAACATCCGCCGCTTGCGGGCCGGGCTCATCGGGTCGATCAGCGCCTGGTTGCCGTCGCGAAGGTCGACCGCACACCACCGAGGCGCGACCGTTGCGGTGCGGCCGGGCCAGCTCCGGTCCGGGAGATCGACCGCGGTGAACGGCCGGTAGCGGTCGATCGGCATCGAGGTGGGCTGCTGCGCGTTGCGCACGGCGTACGGCGCGGCGGTGGCATCGGGGCTCGTGCTGGGGTCGGGCATCGGGTTCTCCAGGGCGCTCACGGCTTCACGGTGGTGGCCGGAGCAGGCGGGACTCCGCGACGAGGAGACCGGCCTAGGAGCGAGCCTCGTCGCGGCAGCCAAGGAGCAGCACGGACCGCACGACCACAGCCTACGCCGGTCCGGCGCGTCGCGCCTCCCGGACCGCGAGCCGTGGTCCGGATCGTGGAACGCGGTCCGGCTCTTGCCCGTGCCATAACCAGTGGCGCACGTTGGCCGCGCGCGCCAGGCTGCCGACGTGGATATCACCCAGCCACGGCTGGACGACACCGCGGCGATGCGTCGTTGGTACGACGTCTGGCTGGCCACCCGCCAGGTCGACGAACCGGAGGCACCGAACCGCTCGTTCGAGGAGCTGGTCGGACGGAGCGACGAGTCGACCTACCAGCACGAGTACCTGCTCGGTACCGCCGAGGGGACCGATGTCGGCGTCGCCAGCATCCGCTACACGATGCGCGACAACCTGGGCAGTGCCGAGCTCGGCATCTGGATTCATCCGCTCTGTCGCCGTCGCGGTCACGGGAGGCAGCTCGCGGAAGCTGCGCTGGCCCAGGTCAGGGCCCGTGGCCGGACGCAGGTGGTCGGTGGGCTGGTGGAGGCCCTCGATGGCTCACCCTCGCCCGGAGCCGGGCTGGCCGGGTCGCTCGGGGCGCGCCGGGTGCGGGTCGACACCCACCGAGTGCTTGACCTGACTCGGCTGGACCTGACTCGTATCGAGGCCCTCGACAAGGAGGCGGCCGAGCTGTCGGCGGGATACGAGCTCGTGTCGTGGGTCGGCCCGGCTCCGGACGACCTGGTCGCCGACTACGCCGCGCTGATCGGCCGGCTCAGCACCGATGCGCCGCAGGACGACCTCGACTGGGAGACCGAGTCCTGGGACGTCGACCGGGTGCGCCGCCGAGACGACGTGATCGCCGAGGTCGGCCGCAGGCTGGTCGTGACCGCAGCCAGGCCGGTCGGAGGCGGACCGTTGGTGGCCTACACCGACGTCGGGGTCACGACCCACGACCCGGACAACGTGTTCCAGTGGGACACGCTGGTGCTCAGTGAGCATCGCGGTCACCGGCTCGGCACGCGGGTCAAGGTGGCCAACCTCGAGCTGGTACGACGCGAGGCACCGCACGCCAAGCGGCTGCACACGTGGAATGCCGACTCCAACTCCCACATGCTCGCCATCAACGAGGCGATGGGCTTCGTGCCCCTGAGCCGAGAGTCGGAGTGGCAGCTCGATCTCGACCGGGCCGGGGACTGAGCAGCGTGACGCTCGACCTGGTGCCAGTCACCGAGGGCAGCCCGACCCTGCGCGACTGGTTCGAGGTCCGGTCAGCGGCCTGGGCGGTCGACGTCGCGGGGGACCACGCGCCGGACTGGACAGATCACCAGGCCTGCCTGCGCTTCCCGTTCCCCGGAGAGCAGCTCGTGGCACAGGTCGCCTACCGGGAGTCGGTGCCGATCGGCTACCTGGTGCTCTACCTGCCGTTGCGCGACAACCTCGATGCGGCGCCGTGCGAGATCGTCGTGCACCCGTCGTACCGGCACCAGGGCATCGGCCGGTCCCTGCTCGAGGCCGCTCGGGAACGGGCCGCGGCGCACGGGCGGAGCCGCCTGCTCGGGTTCGCCGTCCGAGGTGGCGACACCGACTCCTTCCTCGAGGCAGCGGGCGCTCGACCGGTCATCGCCAGCGCCCAGCGACGGCTCACCCTGCCCCACGAAGACGAGCCGTTCGCCGCCCTGCTCGGCGAGGCACGTGAGCACGCCGAGGGGTACTCGCTCGTCCAGTGGTGCGGCTCGTGCCCCGAAGAGCATCTCGGCCACCTGGCGCTGCTGGAGTCACGCCTCGTCACGGATGCTCCGCTCGACGACCTGACCTGGGAGCCGGAGGACTACGACGCGGGGCGGATGCGCGAGCTGGACCAGATGCGGGAGGGCCGACGGATCCGGTCCTGCACGACCGCCGCCTGCGACGACACGACCGGGCACGTCGTCGCGTACACGTCGATCGTCGTCTACCAGGATCACCCGAAGGCCGCCCACCAGTGGCAGACGATCGTGGCGCCGGAGCACCGAGGCCATCGCCTCGGCACGCTGGTCAAGGTCGAGAACATCCGGCTGGTCCGCCGCCACGAGCCGCAGGTGCGCATCGTCGACACGAACAACGCCGACTCCAACGAGCACATGCTGCGCATCAACCTGGCCATGGGCTTCGAGCTGGTGCGCTACTGGGGCAACTGGGAGCTGTCGCCGATCGGCTGAAGCGGCGGTCAGAAGCAGAAGCTGCCGACCCAGAAGGAGCGGTCGAGGCCGAGGTAGAGCCCGAGCAGGAGCGGACTCACCGCCAGCAGGCCGCTCACGACAATCCTGGTCCGGCGCCGACCGAGGACGGCCGCGATCGCCCACGGCACCAATCCGAACCCGGCGCCGACCGCGAGATGAAGCTCGCCCGCACGCTGGTCGGCCGCGCTCGCCGCCTCGCCGCACGTGGTCGCGTCGCCGAAGCTGATCAGCCACAGCGCGGCGAGCGCGAGCACTGCCTCGATGACCACGAAGACCACGGTCACGAACCACGGGACGAAGCCCCACGCCCGGTCCGGGCCGACGGGTGGCTCCGGAGCGGACGGGGCCGCAGCGCGCGGTGCGGCTTCGGAGGCCGGTCCGCTGGGGTCGGACCAAGGAGTCTGCGTCGGTGTCATGGGAGAAGGTTCGCGGTCAGCCGGCCCCCGCCACATCCGTCGTGGTACTCAGATCCACTGAGTACCCGAGCTCGCCGACCGCTCCAGAAACGCCGTGGCAGCACGACGCCTGCCGGCGTGCTCGCAGCGCTCCGCGGATGCCGGCCGCACGGGTCAGCGCCCGATCCAGTAGCGCACATGCGTCGCGAGCGGGGAGTGGATGACCTCGACCGGCTCGAGCCCAGGATCCTGCACGTCGTCGAAGAGGCGCTCTCCACGACCGAGCAGGACCGGTGCGACGTCCAGCATCAGCTCATCGATGGCCCCGGCGGCGAAGGCCTGCCGCACGGTCGAGGCACCGCCGGCGATGTCGACGTCTTGATCGCCAGCAGCAGCCCTTGCCTGCTCCAGGGCCGCGTCGAAGCCCGCGGTGACGAAGTGGAACGTGGTTCCGCCGGACATCTCGATCGGTTCGTGGGCGTGGTGGGTGAGGACGAAGACCGGTGCGTGGTACGGCGGCTCGTCGCCCCACCAGCCTCGCCAGTCCCCCTCCCACTCCCCCCGGATCGGTCCGAACATGTTGCGGCCCATGACGTAGGCGCCGCGACGCGCCAACAGCGCGTCCCGCGGGGCGACGTCCGCCTCGTGACCGGGCTCGTCGGCTTGGAAGTGCCACTCGTGCAGCTTGAGGCCGTCAACACCCAGCGGGTCGTCAACGCTCTGGTCGGGTCCCGCGACGAAGCCGTCGAGCGAGATGGACATGTGGCAGATGACTCGGCTCATGTGGAGGAAGACTAGGCAGCCCGCCAAGACTCATCGGTCGAGCGGGTGCCCTGGTGAACGGTGAGGTGAGCGGAGCTCGGCGTCAGAAGCCGAGGCGGCGCAGCTGCTTGGGGTCTCGCTGCCAGTCCTTGGCGACCGTGACGTGCAGGTCGAGGAAGACCGGAGTGCCGAGCAACGCCTCGATCGCCTTTCGGGCCGTGGTGCCGATGTCGCGCAGCCGGGCGCCCTTGGGCCCGATCACGATCGCCTTCTGGCTGTCGCGCTCGACGTACAGGTAGGCGTGCACGTCCAGCAGCGGTCGGTCCGCGGGCCGGTCCTCCCGGACCAGCATCTCCTCCACCACGACCGCGATCGAGTGGGGCAGCTCGTCGCGCACCCCTTCCAGCGCCGCCTCGCGGATCAGCTCGGCGACCATCACCTGCTCGGGCTCGTCCGTGAGGTCACCGGCCGGGTAGAGCGGCGGGGACAGCGGTAGGCGGGCGCACATCAGGTCGACGAGCAGGTCGACCTGCTCGTGGGCGACCGCCGAGACGGGCACCAGCTCGGCCCACTCGAGGCCGGCGTCCGCCCCCAACGCCACCACCTCGACGAGGTGCTCGGCGACCCGGTCGCGGCTGACCTTGTCGGTCTTGGTCACCACGGCGAACACGGGAACCCGCGAGACGGCGGAGAGCTCACGCGCGATGAACCTGTCGCCCGGCCCGACCTTCTCGTCAGCCGGTAGGCACAGCCCGATCAGGTCGACCTCTGACCACGCGGCACGCACCTCTGCGTTGAGCCGTTCGCCCAGCAGCGTGCGCGGGCGGTGCAGCCCGGGAGTGTCGAGCAGCACGAGCTGGGCGTCGGGCCGGTGCACGATGCCCCGCACGACCCGCCGGGTGGTCTGCGGCTTGGTCGAGGTGATCGCGACCTTCTCGCCGACCATGGCGTTGGTCAGAGTCGACTTGCCGGCGTTGGGCCGGCCGACGAAGCAGGCGAAGCCGGCCCGGTGCTCCCCCGAGCCGCGGGTTGCGGTTCCGGTCGCCGGCCCGCCTGCGGTCATGACGTGAGGTCGGGGGCCGTAGCGGCCCCGACGTCCGCCCTGGACGGTGGACGGCGCGATCCCGACAGGTGGATGCCCACAGTGTTGATGATGGCGGTGAGCGGTACGGCGATCAGGGCACCGAAGATGCCCGCCACCAGTGCTCCGATGGCGATGACCACCACGACGGCAAGCGGGTGCACCCGGACCACTCGTCCCATGAGGAACGGCTGCAGCACGTGGCCCTCGATCTGCTGGATCAGCAGCACGCCACCGAGCATGATGAGCGCGATCACAGGCCCCTGCGTGACGAGAGCCACCGCCACGGCGGCGATCCCGCTCACGAACGCGCCGACGACCGGGATGAAAGCTCCCAGGAACACCAGCACGCCGATCGGGACGATGAACTTCAGCCCGAGGACCAGCGCGATGAGCGAGATGCCCAGGGCGTCGGTGATCGCGATGACGACGGTGGCACGGACGTACGCCGTGAGCACGGCCCACGCCTTGATGCCACTCCCGTGCACCCGGTCCCGCGCCGGCTCGGGAAACAGCCGGACGAACCAGCGCCAGATGTTGCGGCCGTCATAGGTCAGGAAGATTGTCGAGAACAGCGTGATGAACAGCCCCGCGAGCAGGTGGCCCGCGGTGGTCGACGCCTTGATGACCGTGCCGCCGACGTTGCCCTTGCCGCCGCCGCTCACTGCGTCGCGGATCCGCCCGAAGAAGTCGTCGAGCTGCTGCTGGCTGAGGCCGAGGCTCTTGAGGTAGTGCGTCAGCTTGTCCAGGCTGTCGTCGAAAGAGGTGCGCAGGTCGCCGAACCCCGAGCTGAACTGCTGTGCGACCAGGGTGATCAGGGCCACAAGGAACACGATCCCCGTGATCACGATGATCGCGGTGGCGATCCCCCTGGGCACGCCCCACGACTGGATCCGGTCGACCATCGGCGACGCCGCGGCAGAGAGGAGCAGCCCGATGATGACCGGCACCAGCACGATCGAGAGCAGCGAGAAGACGTGCAGGAACACGAAGACCATGGCGACGATGAGCAGCAGCCGCCAGGACCAGGCCGCCGAGAAGCGCAGGGCGTAGGGGACCCCGACGCCGTCGATCGGCCCTGGGTCGACCGGCGCCACAGCCGGGACCACGGTTGGCCGGGGCGTGCCGCGGAATCTCCTGATCATGCGTAGACCGTAACCGGAGCGCGGCCCGGAAGGGGGCGCGTCACCCTGCGGCGGTCAGCGTGCCGTCGGGTGCGACGAGCAGCACGGTCCGCAGACCGAGGTCCGAGACCAGGGCGGCGTCGTCATCGTCCAGGGTGCCGGTGCTGCCGTGCACGACGGCCGCCTCCAGCCGGTCGGACCCACTGGACACCGCGGCGGCCACAGCTGCCTGCAGCGCGCTCAGGTGCAGTGACGGGAGGTCCACCGACGCCGCAGCGTAGGTGCGACCGATGTCGTCACGCACCGCGGCGCCGTAGTCGGCCCCGGCACGCACCTGCGCGCCGCGGGCCAGGGTGACCAGCTTGGCGTCCTCGCCGTCGAGACCCGCAGCTGTGCGGGCCGGCTCAGGAGTCGCGGGCATCGGCGGTCTCCACCTGGCTGTCGGCGGGCGGCGCCGGTCCGCTGGTCGACCCGGGCACGCGGCGGACGAGCACCGAACCGATCCGGTTACGCCGGCCCCGCGCGCTCTCCGCGACGAGCTGCAACCCGGCCACCTCGACGGTCGCGCCGGGGATCGGGACCCGGCCGAGGTACTTGGCCAGCAGGCCGCCGACCGAGTCGACGTCCTCGTCCTCGAGGTCCAGGCCGAGCGTCTCGGCCAGCTCGTCCACCTGCAGTCGCGCGCTCACCCGGAACGCCCCGTCGGGCAGCGCCTCGATGAGCGGTTGCTCGACGTCGTACTCATCGGTGATCTCGCCGACGATCTCCTCGATCACGTCCTCGATCGTCACGAGCCCTGCGGTGCCGCCGTACTCGTCGACGACGATCGCCATGTGCGTCTGCTGTGTCTGCATCTCGCGCAGCAGCTCGTCGACCGGCTTGGTCTCGGGCACGAACGTAGCCGGCCGCATCACCGACTCGACACGCTCGACCGACTCGCCGTCGCGGTAGTCGTGGGTACGTCGGATCACGTCCTTGAGGTAGACGACCCCGACCACGTCATCAGACCCCTGGCCCATCACCGGGATGCGGCTGAAACCGCTTCGCAGCGCGAGCGAGAGCGCCTGCCGCAGCGACTTGTCCCGCTCGATGAAGACGACGTCGGTCCGCGGGACCATGACCTCGCGCACGATGGTGTCGCCGAGCTCGAACACCGAGTGGATCATCTGGCGCTCGCGGTGCTCGATCAGCTGGTTCTCCTCGGCCAGGTCGACGAGGTCACGCAGCTCGGCCTCCGAGGCGAAGGGCCCGTCCCGGAAGCCCTTGCCCGGTGTGAGCGCGTTGCCGAGCAGGATCAGCAGCTGCGGCACCGGGCCCAGGACGCGCGCCAGAGGGTGGACGAAGCGGGCACTCACCAGGGCGATCCGGCCGGGGTGCTGGCGGCCGAGGGTGCGCGGCGACACCCCGACGGCGACGTAGGACACCACGACCATAACCACAGCGGCGACCAGCAGCGCCTGCCACTGCCGGTTGAAGCTGTCGAGACAGACCACGGTGACGAGCACCGTCGCCACGAGCTCACAGCTCACGCGGAGCAGGGTCAGCAGGTTGAGGTAACGGGCCGGGTCTGCCACGACCTGCTGCAGGCGGCCGGCTCCCCGTCGGCCCTGCCGCTCGTACTCGTCCGCGACGACGCGAGAGACCCGCGACAGCGCCGACTCGGCGCAGGCGAACAGGCCGCCGAGGATCACGAGCAGCACGGCGGCGACCAGCATCACCGGGTCACGCGTCACGCCGGGCCACCCCGCCAGGCCTGCAGCAGGTCTCGCTGGAGCCCGAACATCTCGCGCTCGTCGTCCGGCTCGGCGTGGTCGAAGCCGAGCAGGTGCAGGATCCCGTGGGCGCACAGCAGCTGCAGCTCGTCGTCGGTCGAGTGCCCCGCCGCCTCGGCCTGGCTGCGGGCCACCACCGGGCACAGCACCACGTCGCCGAGCAGCCCGGGGTCGGGCTCGCGGTCGTCGGTGCCCGGTCGCAGCTCGTCCATGGGGAAGGACAGCACGTCGGTGGGGCCCGGCTCGTCCATCCACTTGAGGTGCAGCGACTCCATCGCCCCGACGTCCACGAGCAGGACCGAGAGCTCGGCGAGCGGGTGCACCCGCAGCCGGTCGAGCACGAAGCGCGAAAGCTCGCCCAGCCTTCGTTCGTCGACGTCCTCGCCGGACTCGTTGTTGACGTCGACGCTCATCGACGGCCCCGCTTGCCCTGGCTGCCGCGGGAGTCACGGTTGTTCTGCTGAGCCTGGTCCCAGCGACCGTAGGCGTCGACGATGTCGGTCACCAGACGGTGCCGCACCACGTCGTGGCTGGACAGCCGCGAGAAGTGCACGTCGTCGATGCCGTCGAGGATGTCCTGCACGATGCGCAGACCGCTGTGGGTCCCCGAGGGCAGGTCGACCTGGGTCACGTCACCCGTGACGACCATCTTCGAGCCGAAGCCGAGGCGGGTCAGGAACATCTTCATCTGCTCGCCGGACGTGTTCTGCGCCTCGTCGAGGATGATGAACGCGTCATTGAGCGTGTTGTGCGTGAGCAGGAAGTCGCTCGTCACGTACAGCGAGTCGGCCGCGCCCACGCTGATGCAGACGCACTCGGCTTCGCCAGCCGGCTCGATGCTCTCGATCATTCGCATCGGCCGTCCGCCACCAGTGAGGTCGTAGAGCGTCTTCTTGCGCTCCAGCCGGAAGGGAGCAACGCCGGGGGGCAGTCGGATGTCCAGCACATGTGCGTCGCAACGGTGGAACACCGGCCGGGCCGCGGTGCCACCCGGCGAGCGACCCTCGGCGAGACGGGTGCGCGAGTAGACGACGCCCCCCAGCGAGCGGACCAGCCAGATGACGTCGTCGCGCAGCATGTCCGAGCAGGTCGTGTACTGGACGCGGCAGGTTCGCCCTGCCTGCACGACCGGCCCACCGTCGGTGTCGAGCAGCCCTTGCAGCACGGCCAGGCGGACTGCGGAGCTGTTGAGGAGGTACTGCGGTGGGACGAACTTCGTGCTCGATCGCGTGCCGGCCAGGTCGAGCGTTCGCAGGGCAAGGCTGACCGGGTTCGACACGATGACGCCGCCGCGACCACCATCCCGGTACCGGAGGACGAAGTCCGTCCCGGACTTCCGCCGCACCTCGATGCCCGGCAACGCCGCCTCGAGGGCAGCGGCGAGCTCCGGGTCGTTCGTGGAGAAGCTGGGGGTCGTCCGGTCCGTGATGCAGCCGTCACCGAGCAGCAGACCGAGGGCGTAAGGATCGATCGGCACCTCAACCGGCGGGAACTCGACGGCATTGACGAGGGGGAGCTCGAAGCGGCGGTAATGATGGCGGCGCAGGTCGCCGACCATCTCTTGCGTCTGCACCACCCGACCGGAATGGCCGTGCCGCTGGTCGTCACGAGTTCGCACGAACCACAGGTGCTCGCCGCACGCCAGCGTGCTGCCACCGTCCTGCGTTGTCACCTGGTAGACCGGCTTACGACCTTGGGGGAAGACGCCCAGGACCGGGGTCGGCATCCCGTCGGACCCGACGACCAGGTCCCCGACCTCCAGCTCACCGATCGGCTGGTAACCCTCCGGCGTGAGCACGGGGGTGTCGACGGGTTGCGCACGACCACGCATGTACGCGAGCGGCGCGACCTCGATGGTGCCGGCGGTCATCAGCCGCGGGATCGACTCGGGGTCGATCATGTCGTGCAGCGCGTCGTAGAGCGGACGCAGGTACGGGTCGATCTTCTCGAACAGGGTGCCCGGCAGAAACCCGAGCCGCTCCCCCGCCTCGACCGCAGGGCGGGTCAGGATGATCCGGTTGACCTGCTTGCCCTGAAGTGCCTGCACCGCCTTGGCCATGGCGAGGTAGGTCTTGCCGGTGCCGGCCGGGCCGATCCCGAACACCACCGTGTGCCGGTCGATGGCGTCGACGTAGCGCTTCTGGTTGAGCGTCTTGGGCCGGATCGTGCGACCCCGGTTGGACAGGATGTTGAGGGTGAGCACCTCGGCCGGCCGCTCACCGGTCTCGCTGCGAAGCATCGCGATGACCCGCTCGATCGACTCGCTGGTGAGGCCCTGACCGGTGCGCAGGACGGTGACCACCTCGTCGTACAGCCGCTCGACGAGGGCCACCTCGGTCGGCTCGCCGCTGACCGTGATCTCGTTGCCCCGCACGTGGATGTCGGTGGTCGGGAAGGCGTTCTCGACAACCCGCAGCAGCTCGTCTCCTGAACCGAGCACGGCAACCATGGGCTGGCTCGCGGGGACGACGATCTTGGACTGGGCCGATGGGGACTCTGACATGGGTCGGCCTGAGCGGCCTGCTCGCCCTGCTTCCCGTCTCGCTGTCGTCTGGATGCGCGGCTGGCCCTCGGGCCGCCGACCCGCCCATGCTAGGCGATCGGCCACGCGGAGCGACCGAACCGGACGAACCGGTCAGCCGGGCGGCCAGCCGAAGGACCGCCCGGCCAGCACGTGGCCGTGCACGTGGAACACCGACTGCCCGGCGTCGGCCCCCGTGTTGAACACCAGGCGAAAGTCCGAGTGCCCGGCGTCGCGGGCGATGCGCTGACCCAGCCCGACCAGCTCGGCCAGGGCCGGAGGGTCGGCCGCGGCGAGGGCCGCGACGTCGGGGTGGTGCTCCCGTGACACGACCAGGACATGGGTGGGTGCCTGCGGGTTGATGTCGGTGAAGGCGAGCACCCGCTCGCCCTCGGCGACCAGGCTCGCGGGCACCTGACCAGCCACGATCCCGCAGAACAGGCAGTCCGAGCTCATGGCAGCGACCCTACCGAGGGCGGACAAGGGGCCGAGGCTGACGGCGAGCCTGACCCCGGCCGGGCCCGCACAGCGTGTAAACCGGTGCGACGAGGTGCGCGTCTGTGTCTCGTGGCATCGATCCTGACAGCGTGGACCCGTGAGGGGAGCGTCGGCGGCGTGCGCGAGCGCGTGAACGAGGGCGGGGAGGCTTCGGTCGGCTGGGACGCCGACGAGGCCATCACGTCGCTCTACGCTGCGCACTACCGCTCGCTGGTCCGCCTGTCCGCCCTGCTCGTCCGCGACGTGGGTCTGGCCGAGGAGGTCGTTCAGGACTCCTTCATCGCCCTGCACGGCGCGTGGAAGCGGCTGCGCGACCCGGACCGGGCGCTGGCCTACTTGCGCCAGTCGGTGGTCAACCGGTCGCGGTCGGCGCTGCGTCACCACAAGGTGGAGCAGAAGTACGCGCCCGCGCC
Source organism: Actinomycetota bacterium (assembly GCA_030841245.1). Classification (GTDB taxonomy): domain Bacteria; phylum Actinomycetota; class Actinomycetes; order JACCUZ01; family JACCUZ01; genus JAVEDG01. The sequence continues at coordinate 5,333 of JAVEDG010000041.1, read as the reverse complement.
GATGCCCGACGCCGCGAGCGCGGAGTACGGCGCGATGGGTGCCCTCGAGCACCAGGAGGTCATGGCCGCCGTACGCCGGCTGCCCGGCCGCCAGCGCGAGGTCCTGACGCTGCGCTACTACGCCGAGCTGTCCGAGGCCGAGATCGCCGAGGCGATCGGCATCAGTCGTGGAGCCGTGAAGAGTCACGCGTCGCGGGCCATGGCCACCCTTCGCACCACCCTGGAGCGCACCTCATGAGCACCAACGGAGCGGGCCCCCGGTCCGACGGGCACGACGAGGCGCTGGAGGGCGCACTGCGCACCGCGATGCGCGCCGAGGCCGACACGGTCGTCCCGGCCGGCGACGGCCTGGCGCGGATCCGCGAGGGCATCGAGCGCCGCCGCCCGCGCGTGTGGTGGCAGCTGCCGTCGCTCGCGCTCGCCGCGGCAGCCGTGGTCGGTCTGCTCGTGGGTGTCGTCGCCCTCGGGCTGCGCGACGAGGACCACGGCACCACGACACTGCCGCCGGCGAACCAGCACAGCTCGTCGCCCAGTCCGACCCCGTCGCAGTCCCGTTCGACCCAGCCGAGCCCGACCCCGACGCAGACATCGGCCGCCACGGAGACGTCCTCGAACGGCCCGGTCATCCCTCCCGCGTCCGACGTCTGGGTCTACTACCTGATGGACAACGGTCAGGCCGGAGTCCGGCTCTACCGCGAGCAGCACCTCGCGCCCACCGTCGGTGGTGCGGTGCAGACCGCGCTCACCGAGATGCTCCAGGGCAGTGCCAGCGACCCCGACTACACCTCGGTCTGGCCCGGCAGCACCAAGCTGCTGCACTACTCCACGTCCGGCGATCTCGCCACCGTGAACCTGTCCGCGTTCCCGACGGTCGGCGGCGAGGCCGAGGACCGCAGCGCGCAGCAGGTCGTCTACACGGTGACCGCGAACAACCCGTCGATCCACCGGGTCAAGCTGCTCGTCAACGGCGCGACCCCGCCGTCCGGTGCCTATGACTGGTCCCAGCCGGTGCAGCGCGAGCCGATGCTCGACGTGCAGGGTCTGGTGTGGATCCTGGCTCCCGAGCAGGGTGCCAAGGTCGGCTCGCCGGTGACCGTCAACGTCTACGGCACCGGCTACGAGGGCAACGTCGTGCTCAAGGTGTTCCGCGGCACCACCGAGGTCGACGCCAAGGCGGTCACCACCGCACAGGGACAGTTCGCCTCGGCGCAGACGACGTTCACCCTGCCGCCCGGTGACTACAGGGTCGTCGCCTATAACGACAACGGCCAGAACGCCAACCTCGACGAGCGCGACAGCAAGGCCTTCACCGTCAAGTAGGTCTCGCTCACCACCGGCCGAGCACCGACTGCAGCACCGACACCGCCGCGACGCCGGCGGTGGAGGTGCGCAGCACGGTGTCGCCGAGCCGGTACGCCGCGGCGCCGGCCTCGGCGAAAGCCGTCAGCTCCTCGGGTGTCACGCCGCCCTCCGGTCCGACGACCAGCACGACGTCGGCGTCCTTTCCGCCGGCCTCGGGATCGGTGGCAAGAGACAGGCCTGAGAGCGGCTCGGTCGCCTCTTCGTGCAGAACGGCGGCCGATCCCGCGGCAGCCAACCGGGTCACGACGTCGGAGGTGCTGGCCAGGTCGGCGACCTCCGGGAACCAGATCCGCCGCGACTGCTTGGCGGCCTCGCGTGCCGCCGTACGCCACTTGCCGAGCGACCGGGCTGCGCGCTCGCCCTGCCAGCGGGTGACGCAGCGAGCCGCGGCCCACGGGACCACCAGGTCGACACCGACCTCGGTCAGCGTCTCGACGGCGAGCTCGCCGCGGTCCCCCTTGGGCAGCGCCTGCACCACCACCAACCGCGGCTTCGGTGCCGGCACCTGGACGCGGGTCCGGACCTCGACGTCGAGCCGGTCGCGGCCCGCGGCCGCGACGACCCCGTCCGCCCGCAGGCCAGCCCCGTCCGTAAGGACCACCGGCTCACCGCGGCCGAGCCGCATGACCGTCGCGGCATGACGGCCTTCGGAGCCGTCGAGCACCACCGGGCCGGCCTCGCTCTCGAGGCGGGCCCGGTCGACGAGGAAGACGGGCGGACTCATGACGGGGCGGTCGGGCCTGACGGTCAGCGGGGGTTGAACGCGTCACGCAGCCGCGAGAACAGGCCCTGCTGGTTCGTGGTCAGCGTCCCGCTGGTCGGCCCTTCCTCGCCGCGCAGGGCGGCCAGCTTGCGCAACAGCTCCTCCTGCTCGGCGTCGAGGCGAGTCGGCGTCGCGACCTCGACGTGCACCAGCAGGTCGCCGCGTCCCGAACCGCGCAGGTGGCCGACCCCGAGCCCCGGCAGCGTGTGGCTCTGCCCGCTCTGCGTGCCCGGACGCAGCTCGACGCTGCGCAGCCCGTCGAGCGTCTCGAGCTCGACCTGGGTGCCTAGTGCCGCCGCCGTCATCGGGACCACGACGGTCGCGTGCAGGTCGTCGCCGCGGCGCTGGAAGCTGGGATGCGCCCGCTCGACGATCTCCACGAAGAGGTCTCCCGCCGGGCCGCCACCGGGGCCTGCCTCGCCCTCGCCGGTCAGCTGGATCCGGGTGCCGGTGTCGACCCCGGCCGGGATCTTGATGGTCAGCGACCGCCTGGTGCGGACCCGGCCGTCGCCGCCGCACTCGGCGCACGGGTGCGGGATCACGGTGCCGAAACCCTGGCAGGCGGCGCACGGCCGGGCTGTCATCACCTGACCCAGGAACGAGCGGGTGACCTGCTGCACCTCGCCGCGCCCGCGGCAGATGTCGCAGACCTTGGTGGCGGTACCCGGTGCGGTGCCGGCGCCCTCGCAGGTCGGGCAGTTGGTCGCGGTGTCGACCTGGATCTCGCGCTCGACGCCGAACGTCGCGCCCTCGAGGTCGATGTCGACCCGGATCAGTGCGTCCTGGCCGCGCCGCTGGCGGGGACGCGGGCCGCGTGAGGCGTTCCCGCCGAAGAACGCGTCCATGATGTCGGAGAAGCCGAACCCGGACCCGAAGCCGCCGCCGGTCGAGAAGGGGTCGCCGCCGAGGTCGTGCAGCTCGCGCTTCTTCGGGTCGGAGAGCACCTCGTAGGCCTGCGTGACCGCCTTGAAGCGCTCCTCCTCGTCCGGGTTGACGTCGGGGTGCAGCTCGCGCGCCAGCTTGCGGTAGGCCTTCTTGATCTGGTCCGCGGAGGCGTCGCGCGGGACCCCGAGGACCGCGTAGTAGTCGTTGGCCACTACAGCAGGCCTTCCAGGGCGTAGGTGACTGACATGGTCTAGCCCTCCGCGACGATCTTGCCGACGTAGCGCGCCACCGCGCGCACCGCCCCCATCGTGCCCGGGTAGTCCATCCGGGTCGGCCCCAGGACACCGAGCTTGGCCAGCGCCTCGCTCTCGTTGCCGTAGCCGATGCTGACCACCGACGTACCGGTGAGGCCCTCGTGGGGGTTCTCGTGTCCGATGCTCACCGTGACCACCGACGGGTCGGTCGCCTCGCCGAGCAGCCGGAGCAGGACCATCTGCTCCTCCAGCGCCTCCAGCACCGGCTGGATGGTGAGCGGGAAGTCGGGGCTGAACCGCGCGAGGTTGGCCGTGCCCCCCATGACGACACGCTCCTCGTGCTCCTCGACCAGGCTCTCGAGCAGCGCGGAGCAGATCGCGGTCGCGGCGGGCCGCTCCTCTGCCGTGAACCGGTCGGGCAGGTCGGCGAGCTGCTCGGGCGCCTCCACCAGCCGCACACCCACGATGCGTGAGTTGAGCTGGGCGCGCAGCTCGCCGAGCAACGACTCGGGCACGTCGGTGGGCGCGTCGACCATCCGCTGCTCGACCCGCCCTGTGTTGGTGATCAGCACCACCAGCACCCGCGACGCAGCGAGTGCGACCAGCTCGACGTGTCGCACGGTCGAACGGGACAGGGAGGGGTACTGCACCACGGCGACCTGCCGCGTCAGCTGCGCCAGCAGCCGCACCGTGCGGCGTACGACGTCGTCGAGGTCCGCGGCGTTGCCGAGGAACGACTGGATCGCGCGGCGCTCGGGCGTCGTCAGCGGCTTGACACTGGAGAGCCGGTCGACGAAGAGCCGGTAGCCCTTGTCGGTCGGGATCCGGCCCGCGCTGGTGTGCGGCTGGGTGATGTATCCCTCGTCCTCCAGCGCCGCCATGTCGTTGCGGATCGTGGCGGGCGAGACCCCCAGGTTGTGGCGGTCGACGAGGGCCTTGGACCCGACCGGCTCCTGCGTGGACACGTAGTCCTGCACGATGGCACGCAGCACGTCGAGCTTGCGCTCCTCGACCATGCGTACCTCCGCTCGCCACGCTGGGGTCGCTCCCGGCCAGCGATGCTGGCACTCCGCCCGTTCGAGTGCCAAGTGTACGTCGGGAGCAGCTGCCGACACGACCTGCGGCGCGTCCGGTGGCGTCGACCCTGCCCGACCTGGATCCTGGTCTCCGGCTCGAGGGCTCGCCGGTGACGCTCCTGCACCAGTCCCGCCACGGCGCAGCACTGCACGACTTCGTGACGGCTGCGACCGACCCGGTCTAGCCTGAGCCACCGCAGAGAGGGGATGCCATGACCGGCACAGCGCCGCCACCCGAGCCACCCGAGGGGCCCGACCGGCCCGGGACCGAGCCCTGGGCGCCGGCCGAGCCGCCGGGCGGTGGCGGCCCGGCCGCCCAGCCGCCGCCCGCTCCCCCGACGTACGGCGGGGCGCCGGGCCCGCCGGGGTACGGACAGCCGGGCTACGGGGCACCAGGCCCGGGGTACGGCTACGGCGCGTCCGCGGGTGCGTACGCCAGCTGGGGGCAGCGGGTCGGTGCGACGTTGATCGACGTGCTCATCCAGCTCGGCCTGTTCGTCGGCGTCCTGATCATCTTCGCCGTGCTGCACCAGGTGTCGACCGGACTCGGCGCCTTCATTCTGATCGTCGGCTACGTCGCCGTGATCGCCTTCGGCTTCTGGAACTACGTCTTCCGGCAGGGCCGCACCGGCCAGACGATCGGCAAGAGCCAGGTCCGCATCCGGCTGATCTCGGAGCAGTCGGGAACGCCGATCGGAGCGGGGCTGACGTTCGTCCGTTCGCTGGCGCACTTCCTCGACGGCATCTTCTACATCGGCTATCTCTGGCCGCTCTGGGACGCCAAGAACCAGACCTTCGCCGACAAGATCATGTCCACCGTGGTCGTCCGGGTCTGAGCCGCTGGGCCGGGTGCGGCCATCGGCCGCGTGCCGCGGCGCTCGCGCACGCCGGGCGTGCTCAGTCCACGAGGTCTCGCACGACCGCGTCGGCCAGCAACCGCCCGCGCAGGGTCAGTGCGGCCCGCCCCGCGGCGTACGGCGCGCGTTGCAGCAG
>JAVEDG010000008.1 GCA_030841245.1 Actinomycetota bacterium | reverse complement strand
GTTCCTCAACACCCGCAACTCGCCGATGGGCATGGTCCTCGACTGCGTGCCGGTGATCCCGCCGGACCTGCGCCCGATGGTCCAGCTCGACGGCGGCCGGTTCGCCACCTCGGACCTCAACGACCTCTACCGCCGGGTGATCAACCGGAACAACCGGCTCAAGCGGCTGCTGGACCTCGGCGCGCCGGAGATCATCGTCAACAACGAGAAGCGGATGCTGCAGGAGGCCGTCGACGCGCTGTTCGACAACGGCCGTCGCGGCCGGCCGGTCACCGGACCGGGCAACCGCCCGCTCAAGTCCCTCTCGGACATGCTCAAGGGCAAGCAGGGCCGGTTCCGCCAGAACCTGCTCGGCAAGCGCGTCGACTACTCCGGCCGCTCGGTCATCGTGGTCGGCCCGCAGCTCAAGCTGCACCAGTGCGGGCTGCCCAAGCAGATGGCCCTCGAGCTGTTCAAGCCGTTCGTCATGAAGCGGCTGGTCGACCTCAACCACGCGCAGAACATCAAGAGCGCCAAGCGCATGGTGGAGCGGGCCGGCGGCGGCAGCAACCGTTACGGACACGTCTGGGACGTGCTCGAGGAGGTCATCGCCGAGCACCCGGTGCTGCTCAACCGGGCGCCGACCCTGCACCGTCTCGGCATCCAGGCGTTCGAGCCGCAGCTGGTCGAGGGCAAGGCCATCCAGATCCACCCGCTCGTCTGTACGGCGTTCAACGCCGACTTCGACGGCGACCAGATGGCGGTGCACCTGCCGCTGTCGGCAGAGGCGCAGGCCGAGGCCCGTATCCTGATGCTGTCCTCGAACAACATCCTCTCGCCCGCCCACGGGCGACCGATCACGGCACCCACCCAGGACATGGTGCTCGGCATCTACTTCCTGACCGTCGACCGCGACGGGATGAAGGGTGAGGGCCGCGCCTTCACCTCGGTCGCCGAGGCGATGATGGCCCACGACGCCGGCCAGCTCGACCTGCAGGCGAAGATCACGCTGCGGCTGGCCGACGTCGTACCGCCGCGAGGCTGGGAGGCGCCGGAAGGCTGGGAGACCGGTCAGCCGGTCATGCTGCACACGACGCTGGGACGTGCGCTCTTCAACGAGGCGCTCCCGACCGACTACCCGTTCGTGGACAAGCCGACCGACAAGAAGGAGCTCTCGGGGATCGTCAACGACCTCGCCGAGCGCTACCCGAAGGTCCAGGTCGGGGCGACGCTCGACGCGCTCAAGGCGGCCGGCTTCCACTGGGCCACCCGCTCGGGCGTCACGATCTCGATCGAGGACGTCGTCACCCCGAAGATCAAGCAGAGCATCCTCGACCGGCACGAGGGCCGCGCGGAGAAGGTGCAGAGCCAGTACGAGCGCGGCCTGATCACCGACGACGAGCGCCGCCAGGAGCTGATCAACATCTGGACCGAGGCGACCAACGAGGTCGCCAAGGCGATGGAGGATGCCTTCCCCCGGACCAACCCGGTCTGGATGATGGTTCACTCCGGCGCCCGCGGCAACTGGATGCAGGTCCGCCAGATCGCTGGTATGCGTGGTCTGGTCGCCAACCCCAAGGGCGAGATCATCCCGCGGCCGATCAAGAACAACTTCCGCGAGGGTCTGACCGTGCTGGAGTACTTCATCTCCACGCACGGCGCCCGCAAGGGCCTGGCCGACACGGCCCTGCGCACCGCCGACTCCGGCTACCTCACGCGCCGTCTGGTCGACGTGTCGCAGGACGTGATCATCCGCGAGGAGGACTGCGGCACCGACCGCGGTCTGGTCATGCCGATCGCCCGGCCGAACGCCGAGAAGAAGCTGGTCAAGCTCGACAACATCGACACCAGCGTCTACTCGCGCAACCTGGCCGAGGACGTCGTGGTCGACCGGGAGACGATCGGCACCGCCGGGTCCGACATCGGCGACGTGCTGATCAACACGCTCATCGAGCGCGGCGTGTCCGAGGTGCGGGTCCGCAGCGTCCTGACCTGCGAGAGCAAGGTCGGCACGTGCGCCGCCTGCTACGGCCGCTCGCTGGCCGCCGGCAAGGTCGTCGACGTCGGCGAGGCCGTGGGCATCATCGCGGCCCAGTCGATCGGCGAGCCCGGCACGCAGCTGACCATGCGGACGTTCCACACGGGTGGCGTCGCGGGTGACGACATCACCCACGGCCTCCCGCGCGTGGTCGAGCTGTTCGAGGCCCGCCAGCCCAAGGGTGTCGCTCCGATCTCGGAGGCGGCCGGGCGGGTGCGCATCGACGACTCCGACAAGAAGCGCGAGATCGTCGTCGTGCCCGACGACGGCTCCGAGGAGGTGGCCTACGTCATCTCCAAGCGGTCCCGCCTGCGGGTGCAGGAGGGTCAGCACGTCGAGGTCGGCGAGCAGCTCGTCGTCGGCGCGATCGACCCCAAGCAGGTGCTGCGCATCCTCGGGCCGCGTTCGGTCCAGACCCACCTGGTGGGCGAGGTGCAGGAGGTCTACCGCTCGCAGGGCGTGTCGATCCACGACAAGCACATCGAGGTCATCGTCCGCCAGATGCTCAAGCGGGTGACGATCATCGAGTCCGGTGACGCCGAGCTGCTGCCCGGTGAGCTGGTCGAGCGCACCCGGTTCGAGGCGGAGAACCGCCGCGTCGTGGCCGAGGGCGGCACCCCCGCCTCGGGGCGCCCGGAGCTGATGGGCATCACCAAGGCGTCGCTGGCCACCGAGTCGTGGCTGTCCGCGGCCTCCTTCCAGGAGACCACCCGGGTGCTCACGGACGCGGCGATCCACGCCAAGTCCGACCCGTTGCTGGGCCTGAAGGAGAACGTCATCATCGGCAAGCTCATCCCGGCCGGCACGGGCCTCCCGCGCTACCGCAACATCCGGGTCGAGCCCACCGAGGAGGCCAAGGCGGCGATGTACAGCATGACCGGGTACGACGGGGACGGCGGCGCGTTCGACTACGCACCGTTCGGCTCCGGCACCGGGCAGGCCGTGCCGCTGGAGGACTTCGACTACGGACCGTTCCGGGGCTGACGCCCGAACTGCCCAAGGACGCCGGGAGTGGCGGGTTCGCCCGCCTCCCGGCGTTCGGGCATGATGGCGCCGCGCGACGGTGTCTGCCGCCGCCGAGCACGCGTGCTGCACGCGCACCGACGGGAGGACCCGATGAGCGATCCGTGGGCGCCACGTCCGGAGGGCAGCGACGAGAAGCCGACACAGCCGACACAGCCGCCACAGTCGGAGCACGACACCGCCCCGGCTGGGACGGACCCGGCCGACCCGGCGGCGCCGTCCCAGGGGGAGCCCTCGCCCGGTCAGCCGGGCCACGGGGCGCAGCCGGCCTACGGTCAGCCGCCGGCGTACGGGCAGCAGCAGCCCTACGGCCAGCAGCAGGGTTACGGGCAGCAGCCCTACGGCCAGCAGCCCTACGGCCAGCAGCCCTACGGCCAGGCGCCCTACGGCCAGGCGCCGCAGGGGTACGGCTACCCGCCGCAGCCGCAGCCCACGAACGGGCTGGCCGTCGCCAGCCTGGTGCTCGGCATCCTGTGGCTGTTCTGGCTGGGCAGCCTGCTGGCGGTGATCTTCGGGCACATCGCGCTCAGTCAGATCCGCCGACGGGGCGAGGGCGGCCGTGGGATGGCCATAGCGGGGTTGGTGCTCGGCTACATCGGGGTCGCCTTCTTCCTGCTGTTCTTCGTCGTCGGCGCCATCGGCGCGGGCATGGACAGCAACAGCGGAGGATCCGGCTACTGACGGCGAGCCGCACCGGGTCCGCCGCCTTGTCGGCGGTGGGCACCCATCGCGGTTTTGACCTGCGGGGAGCCGCTGGGTAGGCTCACCCACCGTGCCTGGGTGTTGCCCGGGCCCTCGCGCGCGCCCGAGAGGGTACGGGCGGGCAGCATGACTCCTCCTGGGTGGCTCGCGAAGCGAGCGCAGGGCCGGCCGGTGCGACACACCCGACCGCGGGGGTCGCGCGGAGGAGATCCAGCACACGACCCCAGCACGAGACGGAGACTGAAGGCGGCTCATGCCCACCATCCAGCAGCTGGTCCGCAAGGGCCGCCAGGACAAGGT
>JAVEDG010000004.1 GCA_030841245.1 Actinomycetota bacterium | reverse complement strand
CCGAGCTCGTCCGGGAAGGAGAAGAGGTCCAGCTCGGCGCCCAGCTTGCGGTGATCGCGCTTCTCGGCTTCCGCGAGCCGCGCCAGGTAGGCCTTCAGCGCGTCCCGCGACTCCCACGCGGTGCCGTAGATCCGCTGCAGCTGCGGGTTCTCCTCGCTGCCGCGCCAGTAGGCCGCGGCGACCCGCATCAGCTTGTACGCCGGGATGTGCCGGGTCGTCGGGACGTGCGGGCCACGGCACAGGTCCTTCCACGCCAGGGACCCGTCCTTGCGCAGGTTGTCGTAGATGGTCAGCTCGGTGCCACCGACCTCGGCGCCGGCGCCGTCGGCCGCGTCGGCTGCCCCCGGTCCCTTCAGGCCGATCAGCTCGAGCTTGTAGGGCTCGTCCGCCAGCTCGGCCCGCGCCTCGTCGTCGCGGACGACCCGGCGGGAGAACGACTGGGCCTCCTTGACGATCTGCTGCATCCGCTTGTCGATGCGCTCGAGGTCATCCGGGGTGAACGGCACGGGCACGTCGAAGTCGTAGTAGAAGCCGTTCTCGACCGGTGGCCCGATGCCCAGCTTGGCCTCGGGATAGAGCTCCTGGACCGCCTGCGCCATGACGTGCGCGCTCGAGTGGCGCACGATGGCGAGCCCGTCGGGCGAGTCGATCGCGACCGGCTCGACCTCGTCGCCGTCGGCCAGCGGCTGAGCCAGGTCGCGCAGCTCGCCGCCGACCCTGGCGGCGACCACGGAGCGGTCCTCACCCAGCGCGTCACCCGCCGTCGTACCGGCGGCGACGGTGCGCGCGCTGCCGGCGACGTGGACGCGGAGATCGGACACGTGTGCTCCTCGAGTCAGCGCCGACGCCGTTGCGGCGGCCAGGATGGCGATCGGTGACGATCGGTGCGCTGCCAGGCTACCGATCGAGGCGTACGTCGTCGCCGACGGTGAGCCGCCCCGCCGTGCGCACCTCGGCGTAGGTCCCCAGACAGTGCTTCGGGTGGCGCACCACCTCGAGGCCGACCCCGCCGAGCCCGATCTGCTCGCCCAGCCAGCCCCGCTCGACGGCACCGTCGCCGTCGAGGTCGAGCACCAGGTTGGCGCGCGGGTCGGTGTCGCACGTGTCGCCGTGCGGCTCGGTCCCGACCGCGATCGAGCCGCGGGACACCAGGTGGACCGGGGCCACGTCGACCAGGCTCGAAGCGCTCTCGAGCAGGCGCACGTCGTACCCGAGCCAGTCGGAGAGGGCCGCCGAGGCCTTCACCGGGTCGAGGCCGGGAGGCGACCCCGGTACGTCGAGGGTGAGCGCACCGCCGGCGAAGCCGGTGCCGACCTCGCGCAGCCGCGGCTCCTGCCTTGCTGTCACGGGCGACCCGTCCGCACGGACCACCGACCAGGACCGGTCGCCGACCAGCCCGCTCGCCTCGACCTGCGCGGCCTCGACGCGCGTGCCGCCCATCGACTTCACCGGGTAGATCCACAGCTCGCTGACCCGACCGACGTGTCCCATGTGCGCAGGCTACGTGTGGTGGGCGACCATCCGGTAGAGCCCGCCGTTGACCGTGACCGCCCAGATCTCGCGGCCGTCGGTCTGGCCGAAGCTGCTGACGCCGGGGAGGCTGCCGACGGTGTGGATGCCGCTGGGCGTGCCCCGGAACACCTTGCCCGACACCTCGTCACCGCCGATGTACGAGCCGCCGAGGAGGCCCGCGTAGCGCGACCCGCGATAGATGAACCCGCCGATGGCCGCCTCGCCGTAGCTGTGGCTGTAGGCCCACCGGGGGAAGGTGTAGGTCACGCCCGAGCGGCACCGGGAGGAGTTGTAGAACAGGCGCGCCTCGTAGCAGGACCAGCCGAGGTTCCTCCCGGCGGACGTGACGTGGTCGATCTCCTCGCGGCGGTCCTGCCCGACGTCGGCGATCCAGAGGTCGCCGGTTCCCCGGTCCACCGAGAACCGCCAGGCGTTGCGCAGTCCGAGCGCCCAGATCTGGCGGCGCTTGGTCGTGCTGTGTGCGAACGGGTTGCTCGCGGGGATGCAGTAGACGCGCCCGCACGTGGCAGCCGCGCCGATCACCTGGATCCGAAGGATCTTGCCCTGCATCGTCGTGGGGTCCTGGCCGTGGTCGAACGGGTCACCACCACCGCCGCCGTCTCCGGTCGAGATGTACAGGTTGCCGCTGTTGCCGAAGACGAGCTGCCCGGCGAAATGGTTGGTGTACTGCGACGGGTGCGAGACCGTGATCACCTTGCGGTACGTCGCCGAGCTCACCGAGAGCGCGGTGGCGGACCCGGCATGGAACCGGGCCACACGCATGTCCCCCGAGTTGTCGGTGTAGGCCGCGTACACGAAGTGGTGCGTCCTGAAGCGTGGGTCGAACGCGATGCTGAGCAGTCCGCCCTCCCCGCCGTACCGCACGCGGCCGCGGATGTCGAGGTAGGGCTTGGCCTGCAGGCCGCCGCTCCGGTAGACCCGCACGACGCCCTGCTGCTCGACCACGAAGAGCCGGCTGCTGCCATCGGGCGCGGAGGTGACCTGCGTCAGCGGTGGCAGCCCGGACACCTTGCGGTCCCACGTGATCGATGTCGCGGCCGAGGCCGGACCGGCTGGCACCACGAGCAGTGACACCAGGACGAGCGCCGCCAGGATCGAGCGGACCGACGAACGAGGGAACCCCGCCCTGGCACGGCCCGACGTGCGCGGCATCCGTCGTTCTAGACCGTGGAGCTGCACCGGGCAGTGATCCGGTTGCCCTTGCGGTAGACCCCGACCCCGTCGGCGTCGGGGTTGTCCCGGAGCAAGCCGCCCCAGTCGGCCAGATAGTCCACCTGGAAGCCGTAGGCCTCGACCATCCGCCTCAACGCCGGGATGGAAGGTCGGCCGATGAGGATGCGCTCGCCGAAGGAATGTGCGTCCTGGATGGCGTTGCGTTCGCG
>JAVEDG010000003.1 GCA_030841245.1 Actinomycetota bacterium | reverse complement strand
CAGAGGGGCAGAGGGAACGGCCCGACGAAGCCCCGGCAACCGCACCGAGCACGACGTCCGCATCCAGCGAGGCCAGCTCGGTCACGGTGCCAAGTCCGACCCGACAGGCGCGCCTGCCGGGGCAGATGAGGAGAGGAAGGCCTCGCCATGCCCGTCCAGCTGAGCACCGCCCCTGACCCCACCACGGTCACGACCCTCGGCGGCTCCGGTGCCGCACGCGCCGAAGGTCCCGACCTCGGCCCCGCCCGCGCCCTGTCGTGCCGGGAGTGCGGCGCGACCTACGACCTGGGTCCGCTCTACGCCTGCGCGGACTGCTTCGGCCCGCTCGAGGTGGCTTACGACTTCGCCGGGGTGACCCGCGAGTCGATCGAGGCGGGCCCGCACAACATCTGGCGCTACCGGCAACTGCTGCCGGTGCCGTCGCGGGTCACCCAGACCCCCAACCTCGAGCCCGGGGCGACCCCGCTCGTGCCGGCCCGCCGGCTGGCCCGCGAGCTGGGCATGCGCTCCCTGTGGGTCAAGGACGACTCGGCCAACCCGACGCACTCCTTCAAGGACCGCGTCGTGGCCGTCGCGCTGGCGGCCGCCCGCGAGCTCGGCTTCGGCACGCTGGCCTGTCCGTCCACCGGCAACCTCGCCAACGCCGTCGCTGCGGCAGCGGCTCGGGCCGGGATCCGGTCGGTCGTGCTCGTGCCCGCGGACCTCGAGCAGCAGAAGATCGTCACGACGGCCGTGTACGGCGGCACGCTGGTCGCGGTCGAGGGCAACTACGACGACGTCAACCGCGTCGCCTCCGAGCTGGCCGGGGACCACGAGGACTGGGCGTTCGTCAACGTCAACGTCCGCCCGTTCTACGCCGAGGGGTCCAAGACGCTCGGTTTCGAGGTGGCCGAGGCGCTGGGCTGGCGGCTGCCCGAGCAGGTCGTGATCCCGGTCGCGTCCGGCTCGCAGCTGACCAAGGTGGACAAGGCCTTCGGCGAGCTGGTGACCCTCGGGCTGGTCGAGCACACGCCGTACCGGATCTTCGGCGCGCAGGCGACCGGCTGCTCCCCGGTGGCTGCCGCGTTCAAGGCGGGGCAGGACGTCGTACGTCCGGTGCGCCCGGCGACCATCGCGAAGTCGCTCGCGATCGGGAACCCGGCCGACGGGCCCTACGCGCTGGACACCTGCCGACGGACCGGCGGCTACGTCGAGGACGTCAGCGACGAGGAGATCGTGGACGGTATCCGGCTGCTGGCCCGCACCGAGGGCATCTTCGCCGAGACGGCGGGTGGCGTGGTGATCGCGACGCTGCGCAAGCTGCTGGCCGAGGGACGCCTCGACCCGGACGCCGACACCGTGGTCTTCAACACGGGCGACGGTCTCAAGACGCTCGACGCGGTGGCGCCGGTCGTCGGCCCGGCGGCGACGATCGCGCCCACTGCCGCGGCGTTCGAGGCGGCCGGGCTGGGCTGAGCCGGGCGTCACCCCGGCGCACGACCGGGGCGCTGGGCCGTCCGGGGGACCGGCCCGCACCGTTGCATGCACAGATGTCAGGTAGTCCTGTGCAGCCGATCGTTTGGGCGGTACGCTCCCGCTCGGTCGCGGTTCGGCCCGTTGAACGCTCCCCGCCATCGACGGTAGGTCGAGCGCGACCCGGCCTCGTGGAGGACGAGTCCGTTCGGCCCGGCAACAGGAGTGAACATGGCTCAGGGCACCGTCAAGTGGTTCAACAGCGAGAAGGGCTACGGCTTCATCGCGGTTGACGGTGGCGCGGACGTCTTCGTCCACTACAGCGCGATCGAGATGGACGGCTACCGTTCCCTGGAGGAGGGGCAGCGCGTCGAGTTCGAGATCTCGCAAGGTCAGAAGGGCCCGCAGGCGGACTCCGTCCGCGCGGTCTGACCGGCCACACGCCAGCCCGGTTTCCCTCGGGGAGCCGGGCTGCTGCGTTGCTCGGGGGGTCCGACCCGCTTGCACTCGAGGGGTCCGAGTGCTAATCATGTGAGTTAGCACTCTGGACCCCGGAGTGACAGAACCACTCGGATCGGGCCGGTGAGGCCGGTGCGACCCCGGCGACGTACGCCGGGTGCGGACCTGCCGTCCGTCGCGGGCACCACCGATCCGGACTCCACCCCGAATCGGGAGGACCGGAAACCGCATGGCAAAGATCATTGCGTTCGACGAGGAGGCCCGCCGCGGCCTCGAGCGCGGCATGAACCAGCTCGCCGACGCCGTCAAGGTGACACTCGGCCCCAAGGGCCGCAACGTCGTGCTCGAGAAGAAGTGGGGCGCCCCCACGATCACCAACGACGGTGTCTCCATCGCCAAGGAGATCGAGCTCGAGGACCCCTACGAGAAGATCGGCGCGGAGCTCGTCAAGGAGGTCGCCAAGAAGACCGACGACGTCGCCGGCGACGGCACGACGACCGCGACCGTCCTGGCGCAGGCGCTGGTGCGCGAGGGCCTGCGCAACGTCGCCGCGGGTGCGAACCCGATGGCGCTCAAGCGCGGCATCGAGAAGGCCGTCGAGCGGGTGAGCGAAGAGCTCTCCAAGATGGCCAAGGACGTCGAGACCAAGGAGCAGATCGCGTCCACGGCCTCGATCTCGGCTGCTGACCCGGCCATCGGCGAGATGATCGCCGAGGCGATGGACAAGGTCGGCAAGGAAGGCGTCATCACCGTCGAGGAGAGCAACACCTTCGGCCTCGAGCTCGAGCTCACCGAGGGCATGCGCTTCGACAAGGG
>JAVEDG010000375.1 GCA_030841245.1 Actinomycetota bacterium | reverse complement strand
CGAGGAGCTGCAACGGATCGCCGACGCCTGCATCGAGCACGACCTGATCGCCATCTCCGACGAGGTCTACGAGCACCTGGTGTTCGAGGGCGAGCACGTCCCGCTCGCCACGCTCCCGGGCATGGCCGAGCGCACGCTCACCATCTCCTCGATCGGGAAGACGTTCAGCGTCACCGGCTGGAAGACCGGCTGGGCGTGCGGGCCGGCCGAGTTGGTGGCGGCCACCCGCGGCGCCAAGCAGTTCACGACCTTCGCGGGCGGCACGCCGTTCCAGCATGCCGCCGCCGCAGCCCTCGCCACCGCCGAGGAGCACGGGAGCGAGCTCGCCGCCGAGCTGAAAGCCAAGCGCGACCGCATCTGCGCCGGCCTCGCGCGCGCGGGGGCGACCGTCTTGCGCCCCGCGGGCACCTACTTCGTCAACGCCGACGTGCGCCCGCTCGGCTACGACGACGGCGTCGCCTTCTGCCGTGACCTGCCGACGAGAGCCGGGGTAGTGGCGATCCCGCACCAGGTCTTCTACGACGACGTCGAGGTCGGCAAGCCGTTGGTCCGTTTCGCGTTCTGCAAGCGGGACGAGGTGCTCGACGAGGCGGTCGAGCGCCTGCACCGGCTGCGCTGAGGCGTGGACAGGCCCACCGCGGCGGCCTACCGTTCCGATGGGTGATCGGGGGGCCGACGCCCAAGTAGCCGTGCTGGGGGGCCAGTCATGCTCGTCCGTCCTCGCCTGATCGTCCCGTTCGGGATCGTGGCCGCCGTCGTCGCCGCCACCGCCGCGGCGCCGCCCGGGGCAGCGGCGACCGGGCCGACGGCGACCGGCCCGGCTCAGCGCCCGGTGGCGGCCGGCGTCACGGCGGGCATGACCGACCGTGACCACGACCACGTCTCCGACGACTTCCAGGGCCGGCTGCGCGGCGCCGCGGCAGGTGCCCGCTTCGACGTGATCGTGACCGGGGTGGGGGCCGCGGGGGCGCAGCACGCGGTCGGGCGGTTCCGGGTGCGGCACTCCTGGTCGCTGATCACCGGTTTCGCGGCCCGGATGACGGTAGGGCAGGCCCGCGCACTGGCTCGCCGGCCGGGAGTCCGCCGCGTCGAGCTGGACCGGGTCATGCACGCCACCGACGACGGCACGATCAGCGACTTCGGAGCAGCCGGTGCCCAGTCGCTGGGGTACACGGGAGCGGGCCGGACCGTCTGCATCGTCGACACCGGGGTCGACCCGTCCCACGAACAGCTCGACAGCAAGGCACCGGTCCCGTTCCACGACTTCATCGGTACGTCGACGACGGCGTACGACGACCACGGGCACGGGACCCACGTCGCGTCGATCGCCGTCGGCGACGGGGTCGGCGGCAGCAACGCCGCGCGTTACCGCGGAGTGGCACCCGCGGCAGCGCTGGCTTCTGCGAAGGTGCTCGACTCGTCGGGCTCGGGCGCTGACAGCGGCGTCGTGTCAGGGGTGCAGTGGTGTGCGGCGCGCGACGATGCCGACGTGATCTCGATGAGCCTGGGGTCCGACATCGTCGCCGACGGCAACGACGCGCTGAGCCAGGCGGTCGACGCGGCAGTGATCGACCGGGGCAAGGTCGTGACGGTGGCCGCCGGCAACTCGGGCGACGCACCGGGCTCGATCGGCTCCCCGGCCGCGGCCCGGCAGGCGGTCACGGTCGGTGCGGTCACCGAGTGGTCCGGGCCGGCCACGTCGTACCGGTCCAACGGCATCTCGCTGGCGTCGTTCTCCAGCCGCGGCCCGACCACGGACGGGCGCACCAAGCCCGAGGTCGTGGCGCCCGGCGTGACGGTGATGGCCGCGCAGGCGGGGACGACCAGTGGCTACGTGTCGTTCAGCGGCACGTCCATGGCGACGCCGTTCGTCGCCGGGGCGGCGCTGCTCGGTTGGCAGGCGGCGGGCGCGCAGGCGACCGCTGGGCCGGCCGGGTCGACGACGCCCCCGGCCACGACCGCGGCCGTCGCTGGTGGGCTGAAGGCGAGCGCGGCCGACCGCGGACCGGCCGGGCCGGACAACGACTGGGGCTGGGGCCTGGTCGACGTCCGCTCGTACGTCGGGCTGCTGACCGCCACGACCGCGGACGACGGCACCACGTCGTTCCCCACCGCGTCGCACCTGACCGGTTCGGTGCCGAACGGCGGCTCGCAGAGCCTCTCGATCCCGGTCAGCGACTCGAGCGCTCCGCTCGCGCTGACGGTCACCCTGGCCGGCTCGTTGCAGTGCACGATCTTCTGCCTGTCCGAGGAGTGGAGCCCGGACCTCGACGCCGAGCTGCGCGACCCCTCGGGGACCGTCGTCGCCACGAGCACGTGCGCGCTCGGTTCGGACTGCGGGGTGGGGCGGCAGGAGACGCTCGCGGTGCGCTCGCCGGTCGTCGGGAACTACACGTTGCGGGTCTACGCCTACAACGGCGGCCCGGGCGGCGGCTACGCGGTCGACGTGTCCCAGGGCCCGGTGACCGGAGGCAGCCCGCCACCACCGCCGCCGCCCAACCAGCCGCCGACGGCGGTAGCAGGGCCGGACCAGGCGCTGACGGTGAACAGCACCAAGGCCAAGGCAGGTTTCACCCTCGACGGCCGTGGCTCGAACGACCCCGAGGGTGGCGCGCTGCAGTACCGCTGGTCGCTCGGTGGGAGCACGGTCGGCACCACGTCGACGCTGAGCCAGAAGAAGTCGATCGGCACCTACGTCTACAAGCTGACGGTGACCGATGTTGGCGGGCTGAGTGCCTCCGACGACGTGACCGTGGTGGTGCGGCGCCGCTGACCCTGAGGCTCAGGCCGCGTCGGTGCGCATCGGCACCCGGCGGTTGCGGATGAACGAGCGGGTGCCGACGGCCAACACCTTGCGCGGAGCCAGCCGGGTCAGTGCGACCATGGCCTTGTAGAGGCCGCCGGGCACGCTGACCATCGCGTCACGCCGCAGGTCGGCCAGCGCAGCGTCGACCACCTGGTCGGTGTCGAGCCACATCCACGCCGGCATCGCGCTCATGTCGATCTGTGCCCGTTCGTGGAACTCGGTGTGCGTGTAGCCGGGGCACAGCGCGAGAGCGCGGACGCCGGTGCCCACCAGGTCACCGGCCAGGCCGAGGCTGAACGAGGTCACCCAGGCCTTGCTGGCGGCGTAGGTGCTCTGTGGGAGGAAGCCCGCCACGGACGACACGTTCAGCACTGCCCCGTGACCGCGCTCCACCATCCCCGGCACCGCGGCGCGGGTGAGCCGCATGACGGCCCGGACGTTGACCCGCAGCATCTGCTCCTCGTCCTCGACGTCACCCTTGAGGAACTTGCGTGGGGTGGTGAAGCCCGCATTGTTGACGAGCAGGTCGATCGGGCGCGTGGGGTCTGCCAGCCGCTCCTCCACGGTCCGGCAACCTGCGTCGTCGGCCAGGTCGGCGGCCAGTACGTCGACCTGCACGCCGTACGTCGTGGCGAGCTCGACGGCCGTTTTGTCCAGCCGCTCGCTCGGGCGGGCGACCAGGACCAGGTCGTGGTCGTCTGCTGCGAGTCGGCGGGCGAAGGCCAGCCCGATCCCTGACGTGGCTCCGGTGACGAGTGCTGTGGTGGTCATGCGCCCAGCGTCTCAACCCGCGCTGCGGCGGGTCGGTGCCGGGTGCGGTTGGGGGGCGGGGCGGTGCCGGGTGCAGGTGACGGGCGCGGCCCCGAGGTGCGCCGCGACCGCGCTGCAGGAACTTTGCCCACAGGTCAGTCGGAAAGGGTTGATTTCATGCAGGTCAGTGGCTAGAATCAAACACATGTTCGAGCAGGATGCAGAGCACATCGAGGCGTCGCCGTGGGAGCCGGGAGGCGGCTCATCCGAGAGCCGCTCGTCGGTGCTTGCCGCGGCCAGCCTCGAGCGGACCCGCCCGGTGCCGGCTGGGCTCGGAACCATAACGGCCCGTGCGCCGGGGGCGGCCACGGTGCGCAACTGGGTCGGTGAGCTTGCGCGGTCGACGGTCGCGACTCGGACGTCGGGCGCATCGAGTCGATCCGTGCGCTCGAGGAGCTGAAGTCCGCGGCGGCTGCCGCACAGGCCAGGCTGGCGGCG
>JAVEDG010000427.1 GCA_030841245.1 Actinomycetota bacterium | reverse complement strand
GATCTGGAAGACCATGGAGAGCTTCCCTGGCAGCTACATGACGTCGTTCCCGTCGCTGTGGTCGGTGATCGACGAGTCGACCGGCCGGATCATCTGCGAGCTGGACAACCCGATGCGTGACCCCGGCGACGGCACCATCATCAGCGCCACCAACATCTCGATCATCACCTACGCCGGCGACGGTCAATGGTGTCGCCAGGAGGACATCTACAACCCGCTGCGGTTCGTCAAGGCGACGATGAAATGGTGCAGCAGAGCACAGGAACTGGGCACGCTGCCCGACGAGGCGGCGACATGGATGCGCCAGTTCGGAGATCGCAAATGAGCGCGAAACTGGTCATCGGCGCCAACGGGTTCCTCGGCTCGCACGTCACTCGGCAACTCGTCGGGGATGGCCAGGACGTGCGCGTTGTGGTTCGCGACGGCGCGAACACCATCGGCATCGACGACCTCAAGGTGACGCGGTTCGTCGGCGACATCTGGGACAACGACACCCTGCGCGATGCGATTCGCGGTGTCGACGACGTGTACTACTGCGTGGTCGACACTCGTGGCTGGCTGAGAGACCCCGCGCCGCTGTTTCACACGAACGTCGACGGCACCCGCAACGTCCTGGACGTGGCCAAGAATGCGAACCTGCGCAAGTTTGTCTTCACCAGCAGCTACGTGACGGTCGGCCGACGGCGCGGACATGTAGCCACCGAGGACGACATCATCGTCGACCGGGGGTTGACGCCATATGTCCGCTCGCGGGTCCAGGCCGAAAACCTTGTGCTGCAATACGCGAAGGAGCACGGATTGCCCGCCGTCGCGATGGGGGTGTCGACGACCTACGGAAGCGGTGACTGGGGCCGCACCCCGCACGGTGCGATCATCGCCGGGGCCGCGTTCGGCAAGCTGCCCTTCGTGATGAGCGGCATCGAACTGGAGGCCGTCGGCGTGGACGACGCGGCCCGCGCGATGGTCTTGGCGGCCGAACACGGGCGGGTGGGTGAGCGATACCTGGTCTCGGAGAAGATGATCAGCAACGTCGAGGTCGTGAGAATCGCCGCGGAAGCGGCGGGTGTGCCCGCGCCGACGAGGTCAATCCCGCTGGCGGTGTCCTACGCTTTGGCCATCGCAGGCAGCGCCAAGGCGAAACTGCGTGGCACCGATGAGCAGCTCTCGCTGGGGTCGCTGCGGCTCATGCGCGCAGAAGCGCCTGTGGATCACAGCAAGGCGACCCGCGAATTAGGTTGGGAACCAAAGCCTGTCGAGGAATCGATTCGCGAAGCCGCCAGGTTCTGGGTAAGCCTGCGCGACGCCAAGCGCAAGAGCAAGACCGGCAGTTGAACGCCACGCCGACGGCCCACTGCGCGGCGACGTGTTCGGGTTGGAATCACATCGCCGCCGTGGACACGCCGAATATCGACCTTCAGCTGGCGGGCCGGGATTGCTTAGCGTCCGGTTAGGGGCAGCTGATGAATCCCCAAGCGGAGCCTTTGCCGCCGGGCATGTCGGGGACGACGACATTATTCCAGTCATCCGCCGAGCAGCTTCCTATAACCTGAACCTGCCGGCCAGCCTGCAGCACGCCGATCTTTTTTCCCTTACCAGGCGGGACATTTGGAACATCATAAACGTCGTTATCCGCGGTGACAGTTGCGAGTGGTGGCGGAGCCTGTTGTGGCTCAAGCACACCTGGCCTGTTGGGTATCTGTTCGGGTTCCGGAGCGGGCGCCGGCGGCAGAGGATTGTTCGGCGTGAGGCACATCAGCGGACCTAGGCCCTTCCAGCCCGAGTCCCCGGTGGTACCGGTCCACGAGCCGTCCTCATTCACGTGGCCCACATATCGACCTTTCGCGCCGCCGTCCCAGTTGATCGTGAAGTCGACGGCGCGACCGTTGATGCCGCCGCTGAGCGTTCCGTGCATCTGGGTGCCGGTGTCGCTAGAGGCGGTCGCCGGCCCGGTGGCATTTGGTCCGCTCGAAGTAAATTGCACCGCCCATCCGTTGTCCTGGCTGAGTGCCTCAGCACCAGTAAAGCCAAAACTGTCGCATGCGGGGGCAAGTGGGAGCGGCGCGAGCGGGTCCGCCCGCGCGGGCGCCGGGACTGCGAGGAACGCCACTGCGCCTATCGCCGTTGCGGCGGCGAACAACTGGGATCCGTTCAAGGGGATTACGTGCGACATCGGACATCCTTTCGATTGGTTGACCGAGCTGCCGTGCCCTTTGGACATGATCCGAGAACGCCAAACGCCCGGATGAAGTCCAGCCAATGAAAGGCATGAAGTCCAGCCAATGAAAGGCATTGTCACAGTCTTTAATCAGCGATATCACAGATCAGCAAAATTCCTTTCCGAGTTCAGGGTGCGTGTGTAGTTGCGAGAGCAAACAAATGGGACGCATTGGCTGGCGAAACAATCGGATTCGGTAAGACCAACACTGTCGCTGATCGATGTCGTTGAGAGGCCATACCCGTTTAGGGCGGAAAGGCGCGCGGAAATTCTCCCTACCGCGCCCTTTGATCACGCAAATTCAGTAGTCGCCCGCTCAGCTGATGCAGGCGTGTGCGTGCTTGCACGGCTTCCGTAGAGGCGGCCGCGGGTGCGTGCTGTTGATGTTGTTGTGTCCCAGCGCCTTCGCGCCAATGTCAATCGGAAGCCCGGCCGCCACCGCTTCGGTGCAAACATTCTTCGGAAGTCATGCGGAGTGCAATGCGACGCCGCACTTGATACATCGGT
>JAVEDG010000365.1 GCA_030841245.1 Actinomycetota bacterium | reverse complement strand
GGCGCCGATCGAGGTGACGCCACGCGTCAGCGTCTCGCCGTCCATGCCGAGCTGGGCGAGGGTCAGGCTGATCTCGTGCACCGCTCGCGGGGTGATCGGCAGTGACATGTGCCCGGCCCGGCGGACGAGCACGTTGCGCGCCCGCAGGTCGCCGTGCTCGATGCGCGCGGCCGCCTTGGGCACGATCATCTGGTCCAGGTCGCTCCAGATGGCGAGGAACCGGGTGCGACATCCCGGGGCCGGCTCGGCCAGCTCGCGGACCAGGTCGCTGTCGGGGCGCAGCTGGCGGCCGAGCCGGTGCGGCACCAGCCGGGCCGCGCCGGTCCCGCCGTGCGGGGTGCCGAGCGTCACCAGTGTGTGCACCCGCGCGTCGCCGCCGCGGCACTGCACGTAGTAGCGGGCGATCATCCCGCCCATGCTGTGGCCGATGACGTGGATGCGCTCGAAACCGGTCTCGGCGCAGACCAGCTCGACCCGCGCGGCCAGCTCGTCGGCCGCGGCGCGGATGTCGCCGGTCAGCGGGCTGTAGTTCAGCGCCAGCACCCGGCCGAAGCCGCGCCGGCGCAGCCCTCGACGCAGCAGGGTGAAGATCGAGCGGTTGTCGACCATCCCGTGCACGAGCAGGATCGGCGTGCCCGCCGCCTCCACGTCGCCGATCAGCAGCCCGCGCTGGACCGGCGTGAGCCCGCGCAGCGTGCGTGGCACGTCGTGGCGGGCGCGCT
Organism: Actinomycetota bacterium; assembly: GCA_030841245.1. Taxonomy (GTDB): domain Bacteria; phylum Actinomycetota; class Actinomycetes; order JACCUZ01; family JACCUZ01; genus JAVEDG01. The sequence continues at coordinate 5,724 of JAVEDG010000365.1, read as the reverse complement.
CGGTCAGCAGGCCGAGCGGGTAGAGCACGGCGTGCGCCGCGACCCAGGTGACCTCCACCGCGGCCCCGGTCAGCCCGGCGGGCGACAGCAGCGTGGTGGCCCGTCCGGCAGCCTGCCGGGCCCGGCCGAGCTGCTTGCGCACGCTTGCTCCCTTCCCCCGGCCCTCACACCTGGCCGGTGCCGGGTCGGATCTCGCGCCCTGGTTTCTCATCGGACGCATCGTCGTCTCATCAAAGCGTCGGGGCGAACCGCAGCGAGCAGTACCCCGATCCGTGGTGGAACACGCCTCAGCGGGGGGTCGGTTACGCTGCGTCGGTCGCAGCCGTCGCCGGTCGCGGCCCATGAGGAGGAGCAGATGAGCGGGTCCGGTCCGGTCCGGGTCGTGGTCGCCAAGCCGGGGCTCGACGGGCACGACCGCGGGGCAAAGGTGGTTGCTCGCGCACTGCGCGACGCCGGCGTCGAGGTGATCTACACCGGTCTGCACCAGACCCCGGAGCAGATCGTCGAGACGGCCATCCAGGAGGACGCGGACGCGGTCGGGCTCTCGGTGCTCTCGGGTGCGCACATGACGCTGTTCGCCCGGGTGCTCGAGCTGCTCGCCCAGCGCGAGGCGACCGACATCGTGGTGTTCGGCGGCGGGATCATCCCGGACGCAGACCTGCCCGAGCTCGAGCGGCTCGGCGTCGCCAAGGTGTTCACCCCCGGCGCGACGACGGGCGAGATCGTCTCCTGGGTGCGCGAGAACGTCGGCGACTCGGCGCCCGCCTCCTGACCGCTGCGGGGTCACGTCTTCTTGGTGGGCCTCGCCCTACTCGGCGACCACGCCGGTGCCGAGAACCGGCAGGTGCAGCAACCCGGGATCGCCGGGCGAGGTGAGCACGTCGACCGGTGTCACGACCTTGTTGTTGCGGTAGGCCGCATCGGTCGCCGCGACGACCACCTCGATCCGGTGCCCGGCACCGTAGCGGTGCGCCACTCCCGGCAGGGCCACGGTGACCGGCTTGGTCACGTCGGGCACCCGCGTCGGCGAGATGAGCCGGTGCACGAGCGTCTTGGTGCCGTCCGGCGCCACGTCGTAGATCTTCGCGAACAGCAGCAGCTGGCCGGCCGGACCGCTCGTCTGGGTCTGTTCGGCGACCGCCGAGGACAGGCGCAGTCGCAGCGTCGGGACGCCGACTGACACGACCGGCGACGCGAGCGGTGCCGTCGACCACGCGGCGTACGTCCCGGGCGCGTCGTACGGCGGGGTGACGTCGTCCGGCACCGGGTTGCCCTGCAGCGCGGAGATCTCGGTGTAGCTCGTCGGGGTCTCACCGGCCAGGTTGGCGTACGTCGCGTCGCCGGACTGCACCGCGCTCAGCTGCGGCGTCAGGGTGTCGGTGCCGGAGAGGTAGAGCGACTGGCGTGAGCCGACGGGGTAGGCCGACGACGTGCCGTAGGCCGGCGACGCGATGCCGGTGTAGGGCACCCAGTCACGGAAGTAGGCGAAGCGCGGCCCGGTCGACACGCTCGAGCCCTTGAGGTAGTGCGCGAACCAGTCGGCGACGCGCTGCCCCTCGTAGCTCTGCCCCGGGTGCGCCATGTCCAGCTCGCCCGGCGCGGGAGTGCCGCCGCTGTGCCCCCACGACTGCCAGATCATCTTGACCGGCGTCCCCTGGGCGCGCAGGCTGCGGTAGGTCGCGACCCCCTCCTGCAGGTCGAAGAGCGTGTCGTTCTCGCCCTGGGCGAGCAGCGTCGGGATGCGGATGCGAGAGAGGTACGACGTGACCGACGCGTGCCGGGCGAAGGCCGTCGTGTCGGCCGTCGGGTAGCCCAGCGCGTCCATCTCGGCCTTCGCCGTGCAGGCCTGGTCGGCGAAGTTCGGACAGCCGACGTCACGGCTCGGGTCGATCGCGGCGTACTGCACTCCGTCCTCGATGCCGACCCCGAAGAACAGGCTCGTCCAGCCGACCTTCTCGGTGCCCGGAGTGCGAGTCGTGACGCCGCGCGCGAAGTCGGTGTTGTTGGGCGCCAGCGAGTAGGACAGGTCGTTCCACGTGATGATCGGGACGATGGTGTCGACACGCGGGTCGATGCCGGCGACGGCGAACTGCACCTGCCCGCCGTACGAGCCGCCGACCATGCCCACCCGCGGGTCGTGGGCGTAGCTCCGGCCGTCGTGCGCGACCGAGTCGTGGCGGACGTAGCCGACCTTCGTGCCGTCGGTGGCCGCCTTGCCGCCGCCGAGGAAGGTGACCAGTTGCTTGGCCGCCTTGCCGTCCCAGTCCGGGTCGTCGAGGGTGATCTTGCAGCCGGAGCCGCCGAAGCCCAGGCCCGAGTAGGACAGCACCACGTAGCCGCGCTTCGCGAAGGCCTGGCCGGTGTCGGCCTGGTCGTCCTTGGACCCGCCGAAGCCGTTGGTCGTGAGGATCGCCGGCGCCGGTGTCGCGGCGGTCGCCGTCGAGGGCCGGTAGAGGTCGAAGACGATCGAGCAGCTCTGGTCGCTGTGCGGCCCCACCAGGACGTCGATGGTGTGGGTGCTCTTGGTGACCGTCGGACCGGCCGCAGCGGCCGGCTCTGCAGCCGGGGCGACCGCGGTCAGCGCCAGCCCGGTGGCGGCAGCAGCGAGCAGGGGCAGGACGGGGCGCACAGGACCTCCAGGGCCGGGCGGGCGGGCGTCACGGTCGTACTCGTGCGGCAGCTGACCTGTTCAACGCGCGACGAGCGGTCCGGTTACGCCAGCGATGGCGCGAGGGTTACGCCAGTGATGGCGCACGGGCTGTCGCGTGACGCCTGAGGCGCGGCGGCGCGGGGGTGTCGAGGGCGAGCCGTGGATGGGTCTGGCGGGAGGCCTCCGCGGCCGGTCGTTGTCCATCGCGGGTGCCAGACGATGCCGCGGAGGCCGGATGGTTGGCGAGCCCTCGATGTCCCCCGCGCCGCACCACCCCCCGCCCGGCACCGTCTGCCGACCACCCGCCCGGCACCGACTGTCGACCACCCGCCCGGCACCGACTGTCGACCGCCTACGTCGCATCCAGGACGAAGGCGGCTGGGTCGGGCCGCAGCGCCGCGGCTACAGTCGGGCCGGTCGGACCGGGGCGCCAATCGGCTCGTGTCCATGGCTGCCGTTGTCGAGCGAGGACGGACTCAGGTGGACCTGTTCGAGTACCAGGCGAGAGACCTGTTCGAGAAGCACGGGGTGCCCGTGCTCGGCGGCGCCGTCGCCGAGACGCCTGAGCAGGCCCGTGCCGCGGCCGAACGGCTGCTGCCCGAGGGTGGGGGCCGGGTCGTGGTCAAGGCCCAGGTCAAGACCGGCGGTCGCGGCAAGGCCGGAGGGGTCAAGCTGGCGTCCTCCGCGGACGAGGCGGAGCAGGTCTCCGGCCAGATCCTCGGCATGGACCTCAAGGGCCACACCGTGCACCGGGTGATGATCGCGCCGGCCGCGGCCATCGACGCGGAGTACTACTTCTCGGTGCTGCTCGACCGGGCGAACCGCACCTACCTGGCGATGGCCTCGCGCGAGGGCGGCATGGAGATCGAGCAGCTCGCGGTCGAGAAGCCCGAGGCGCTGGCCCGCATCCCGGTCGACGCACTGACCGGCATCGACGAGGCGAAGGCCCGCGAGATCACCGCCGCGGGAGGCTTCCCCGAGGGCATCGCCGACCAGGTCGTGGCCGCGGTCCAACGGCTCTGGGACGTGTTCGTCAAGGAGGACGCGACCCTGGTCGAGGTCAACCCCCTGGTGCGGACCGCCGACGGCCGGGTGGTCGCGCTCGACGGCAAGGTCACCCTCGACGGCAACGCCGACTTCCGCCAGGCCGAGCACGCCGGGCTCGAGGACGAGGCGAGCGCCGACCCGCTGGAGGCCCGCGCCAAGGCCAAGGGCCTCAACTACGTCAAGCTCGACGGCGAGGTCGGCATCATCGGCAATGGTGCCGGTCTCGTCATGAGCACCCTCGACGTCGTCGCGTACGCCGGTGAGGCCCACGGCGGGGTCAAACCGGCCAACTTCCTCGACATCGGCGGCGGTGCGTCCGCAGAGGTGATGGCCGACGGCCTCGAGATCGTGCTCGGTGACCCGTCGGTGCGCTCGGTGTTCGTCAACGTGTTCGGCGGCATCACCTCGTGCGACGCGGTCGCGAACGGCATCGTGTCAGCTCTGGAGATGCTCAAGGGCCGCGGCGAGAACGTCGCCAAGCCACTCGTCGTACGCCTCGACGGGAACAACGCGGAGGAGGGCCGCCGGATCCTCGACGAGGCCGAGCACGACGTGGTCGAGATGGTGGACACGATGGACGGCGCGGCCGAGCGGGCCGCCCAGCTGGCAGCGACGTAGGGAACGGGACCTCTCACATGGCCATCTGGCTCACCAAGGACAGCAAGGTCGTCGTCCAGGGGATGACGGGCTCCGAGGGCAGCAAGCACACCCGGCGGATGCTCGCGTCCGGCACCCAGCTCGTTGGCGGGGTCAACCCGCGCAAGGCCGGCACTTCGGTCGACGTCGACGGCACCTCGCTGCCGGTGTTCGGCGGAGTCGCCGAGGCGATGAAGGAGACCGGCGCCGACGTCTCGGTCGTCTTCGTCCCACCGGCCTTCACGAAGGACGCCGTCGTCGAGGCGGTCGACGCGCAGATCCCGCTCTGCGTGGTGATCACCGAGGGCATCCCGGTCCACGACACGGCGGCGTTCTACCAGTACGCCGTGAACGCCGACACGACCCGGATCATCGGCCCCAACTGCCCGGGCCTGATCAGCCCCGGACTGTCCAACGCGGGCATCATCCCGGCCGACATCACCAGCAGCGGGCGGATCGGGCTGGTCAGCAAGTCCGGCACGCTGACCTACCAGATGATGTACGAGCTGCGCGACATCGGCTTCTCCACCTGCGTCGGCATCGGTGGCGACCCGGTGATCGGCACCACCCACATCGACTGCCTCGAGGCGTTCGAGGCCGACCCGGACACGGACGCGATCGTGATGATCGGCGAGATCGGCGGCGACGCGGAGGAGCGCGCCGCGGCGTACATCTCCGAGCACGTGACCAAGCCGGTCGTCGGCTACGTCGCCGGCTTCACCGCCCCCGAGGGCAAGACGATGGGCCACGCCGGCGCGATCGTGTCGGGCTCTTCGGGAACCGCCGCCGCCAAGCAGGAAGCCCTGGAGGCGGTCGGGGTCAGGGTCGGCAAGACGCCGTCCGAGACCGCCAGGCTGATGCGCGAGCTGATGACCTCGGCCTGACCGCTGAGCGCTCCCGACATGCCCGGCGCGAGCACGTGCGACCGGCGTGTCTGCAGCGCTCGGGGGCCTTCAGCCGACGGCGCGGTGGGTCGCGGTGATCAGCATCTCGCCGGTGAACACCCACGGGCTGCCGGTGTCCGGCTTGCCCATCGAGGTCCACTGCAGGACCACGACGACGTTGTCCGCGCGCGTGACGCCGAGCTCGTAGTAGCTGATCTCCGAGGCCTGCACCGGCGTCCCGGTGCGGGAGGCGTGGACGAACTGGCTCACGCCCTCCGACGGGCCTTCCTCGACCGGTCCGCGGTCCTTGACGCTGACCTGCGCCGGGTCGCCCGGGTCGCAGGATGCGAACGCCCGCGAGAGCCGGCCGACCGCCGATGTGGCCTGCTCGGCGTCGGCGAACCGGACCACGTGCTCGAAGGCCCGGGCATCGAGGCCGTCGAGGTAGAGGAGCCGGGACCGGGTATCGGAGCCGCCCAGCGTGCCCGGGTCGGGGATGCACTGCGA
>JAVEDG010000362.1 GCA_030841245.1 Actinomycetota bacterium | reverse complement strand
CAGCGCGACGTCCGCTGCGGGGGCGGACCTCTTTCTCCGGAGGTTGTTGGTGGCTGACACGACGCAGATGGGCGAGGACGAACGCCGCCTCGCCCAGCTCGGCTACAAGCAGGACCTGAACCGTTCGTGGTCCGGGTTCTCGAACTTCGCCATCTCGTTCTCGATCATCTCGATCCTGGCCGGGTGTTTCACCAACTTCGGGGCGGGGTTCAACAACGGCGGACCGATCTCGATCTCGTGGACCTGGCCGATCCTCGGCGCGTTCATCCTGATCATCGGCTTCACGATGTCCGAGCTCGTGTCGTCGTACCCGACGTCGGGTGGCATCTACTGGTGGGCCTCCAAGCTCGGCGGCCCGCGGGCCGGCTTCTTCACCGGCTGGCTCAACCTGATCGGCCTCATCGCGGTCACCGCCGGTGTCGCCTACGGCTGCGCGACGTTCATAGACCTGACGCTCAGCACCTACTCGTCGTCGTACGCCGGGAACTACTCGCTGACCCGTGTCTTCATCACCTTCCTGCTCGTGCTCGCCCTCATCTCGGTGCTCAACATCTTCAGCGGTCACCTGATGGCGATCCTCAACAACGTCTCGGTGTGGTGGCACGTGGTCGGGGCGACGGCGATCGTGCTGATCCTGGTCTTCGTTCCGGACCACCACCAGTCGTTCTCGTACGTCTTCACCGAACGCTTCAACAACTCCGGGTACGCGGGCGGCAGCACCTCGAGCCCTGTCTTCTGGTTCGCCGTGCTGCCGTTCGGCTTCCTGCTGACGCAGTACACGATCACCGGCTTCGACGCGTGCGCCCACCTGTCCGAGGAGACGGAGTCGGCCTCAATGGGCGCGGCCAAGGGCATCTGGCGGTCTATCTTCTACTCGGTGGTCGGCGGCTACATCCTGCTGCTTGCTGTGGTCTTCGCGATCCCGGACAAGGGCGGCAGCCCGGACAATGCCGGTGTCGGAGCAGGCGGCGTCGCCTACATCTTCGTCCAGTCCATGGGCAACCACTGGGCCGCCTTCGTGCTGTTCATATCGGCCTCCGCGCAGGTGTTCTGCGCGACCTCCTGCATGACCTCAGCGTCCCGCATGACCTTCGCGTTCAGCCGCGACGGCGCGATCCCGGGCTCGAGCACCCTGCGAAAGCTCACCGCGAAACGGGTCCCCGCCAACGCCGTCTGGATGGTCGCGATCGTGAGCGCGATCGTGACCGCCCCGGCGCTCATTAAGGTCAACCTGGGCACCGCCAAGGACCCGCTCATCATCCCGGTCGCGTTCTACGCCGTGACGTCGATCGCGGTCATCGGGCTGTACCTGGCTTTCGCGATCCCGATCTGGCTGCGGTTCCGCCACGGCGACCGGTTCGAGGTGGGTGCCTGGAACAACGGCGCGAAGTACAAGTGGATGAACCCGATCGCGGTGGCCGAGATCATCATCGTGTCGATCTTCCTGATGCTGCCGTTCGTCCCGGCGGCGAATCCGTTCAGCGATGCATTCGACTGGAAGTTCGTCAACTACGCCCCCGTCATCACCATCGGTGCCCTGGTCATCCTGACGATCTGGTGGGAGGTCTCGGCCAAACACTGGTTCAAGGGGCCCAAGCACACCATCGACGAGGCGGTGCTCGAGGCGTTCGGCGAGTGAGCAGCTCCTCGCCGCTCTCCGTCCGTAGTGGCGCGAGGTCAGGGCGGCTGGGACAGAGGGAGGGTGGTCACCGGCTGCCGTTGGTGCGCCGCTCTCCGTGTCTTGCGGCGGGTGATCGTTACTCGGCCACACAATGCAGCCAGGAGACTGATCCGGCGCCACTCGTTCGCGCTCAGCTCGGCGAGGAGCCCTGCTTGCACAGCCGTTGTCGCCTGCTTTGTGTGGCTGGGAGACGATCTTGATCGCATGCGAGGACCGTGGTCTCGACCTGCGGACATCTGTCTCAAGGTTGGGTCGGAACGCTGACTGAGCAACAACCGTGGCTGCAGTTGCCTTTGAGACGACCGCAGCTGGCCAGATGGCCCCACCCGTCCCGTTTGTGTTGCTCAGTCAGCAGCAGCCATCAATCGCGGGAGCTGGGGCAACGGCGATCAGCTGTCGACTCCAGTACCCCGTCATCGCCGCCCTGAGCGCCACCACCAACGGCGAGCAGCCGAGCAACGGCGCCCCGGAGGTCCACAGACAGCCGTCCCGTCATCGCCGCTCTGAGCCACACCACCAACGGCGGGAACGCGGACAGCGGCGACCAGCGTCGGCTGCGACGGTTCAACGAATGGCTCAGTCGGGACGCACTGCCTCGGCAAGCAGGTCGTCGAAGCCCGGGCCGGCGAGCTCGGCCCGGGCTCGCTCGTACTTCGACATCCCCCACCTCCAGAAGTCGAAGTCGATCGGGCTGACCTCGGCCTGGATCGCCGCCCACAGCGTCCAGCCGTAGCAGGCGAGCACGCCCAACAGGTGAGCGCGAGCTACCTGGTGGCGCAGGTGCTCGCCGAAGTACGCGTCGACGAGTGCGCCGAGGTGGGCGAGCGAGAGGTCGGACTCCTGCCAGATGTTGCCCAGCTCGAAGCAGGCGTCGTTGTTGCCGCCGTACTCGTAGTCGATGACCCACAGCCGGTCTCCGTCGTCGATGAAGTTGGCCGCGAGAAGGTCGTTGTTGCAGGGCACTCTCGGACGCGCGCGCACGGCGAGCGCGGCGGCGATCCGGTCCACGAGCGGCAGGAAGTCCAGGTAGTCATCCGGCATGCGGTAGCCGCGGTCCTGCACGATTGCCAGGTAGCGACGTTGGACGGCGACCATGTCGAAGTCATCGACGAACCGGGGCCCGGCGTGCAGGGTGCGGCAGACGGCCGCGACCCGACCGAGCATCCGCTCGTCACGCAGGTCGTCGGCCGCGAGGGTGCGACCCTCCACCCACGCGACGACCAGGGCGTGGTCGTCGGGAAGGTAGTCGATGACGGCTGGAGCCGCGCCGGACTCGGCCGCCCGCAACGAGTTGAGGTGCTCCGCCTCCCGGTCGATGGCCAGCAGGTCGCCGTCCGAGCTGGACAGGCGCACGACGACCGTCTGCTCGGGCGTCGTCACCTTGAAGTTGAAGTTGGTAAGGCCGCCGGTGAGTGGCAGCACGTCGCGGGGTCGACCCGCGAGCACGGCGGAGTGCGACAGGGTCGTCTCGAGCCGCGCCAGGATCTCGGGGGAGGGCGCGGGTTCGCTGTCGTCCCGGCCCACGGTCACGGCAGCGCAACCTACCCGGCAGGTGCACAACGGTCCAGACCGAAAGCCAGTAGGGTCCAGCCGTGCCCGGAGCCCCGGCCGACCGCGACCAGCCGTCCTCCGCAGCGGTCGTCGTGATCGGTGGCGGCGTCGGTGGCGCGAGTGTCGCCTACCACCTCGCCGAACGCGGCCAGGCGGACGTGGTGCTGGTCGAGCGGGCCGAGCTCACCAGCGGGTCGACCTTTCACAGTGCGGGGCTCGTCGGCCAGCTTCGCGCCGACCCGACGTTGACCCGCATGAACATGTACTCCGTCGACCTCTACCGCAAGCTGCAGGAGAGCGACCTGCCGCCCGGCTGGGTCGAGTGCGGCGGCATCCGGCTCGCGTCGTCGACACCGCGGCTGGAGGAGATCAGGCGCCAGGTCGGCTGGGCGAGGGCGTTCGGGCTCTCGTTGCACGAGATCTCGCCCGCAGAGGCACACGAGCTGTTCCCGCCGATGGACCCGACCGGCGTCGTCGGCGCGGCCTACCTTCCCTCGGACGGCTACATCGACCCCTCCGGTCTCTGCCAGTCACTCGCCGGTCACGCTCGCCGTCAGGGTGTGCAGATCCTCCCCGGAACTCGCGTCACCGGCATCGACGCTGAGGGCGAACGGGTGAGGACGGTGCACACCGAGGCGGGCACCATCGCCTGCGAGACGGTTGTCGACTGCGGCGGGATGTTCGCGGCTGAGATCGGTCGGATGCTCGGCGTGCGCCTGCCGCTGGTGCCGATGTCGCACCAGTACGTCGTCACCGACGCGTTCCTCGACCGCGCCGCGCTGGGCGGCCGGACCCTGCCGACGTTGCGCGACCCCGACCTGCTCGTCTACTGGCGCCAGGAGGTCGACGGCCTGGTGATGGGCGGCTATGAGCGCGAACCGGCACCGTGGACGTCGAGCCCCACGACGTACGACGACATCCCGGCGGACTTCAACGGCCGCCTGCTGCCTGAGGACTGGGACCGTTTCGAGGAGATCACCGCGAACTCGCAGCGGCGGGTGCCGGCGATGGCCGACGTCGGGCTGCGCAAGGTCATCAACGGGCCGGAGGCGTTCACGCCGGACAACGAGTTCCTGCTCGGCGAGACCGAGGTGGACGGGTTCTTCGTCGCGGCCGGCTTCTGCGCCCACGGCATTGCGGGCGCCGGCGGCATCGGCAAGGTGATGGCCGACTGGATCGTCGACGGCGACCCGGGCATGGACCTCTGGCACATGGACGTCAACAGGTTCGGGGCGCAGTACCGCTCGCCGTCGTACACCCTGGCGCGCACCGTCGAGACGTACGCGACGTACTACGACATCGTCTATCCGGGACACGAGCGGTCGGCCGGCCGGCCGCTGCGCACTGCGCCCGCCTACTCCTGGCACGTGGAGCACGGGGCGAGCTTCGGGGAGAAGTCCGGCTGGGAGCGGGTCAACCACTACGAGAGCAATGCCGCGGAGGGCGGCGAGTCGCTGCGGCCGCGCGGCTGGGCCGGCCGACACTGGTCGCTTGCCACCGGCGCCGAGCACGTCGCGACCCGGGAGAGCGCCGGGCTCTACGACGAGTCGTCGTTCGCCAAGCTCTCGGTCAGCGGGCCCGACGCGGCGGATCTGCTCGAGTGGGTCTGCGACAACCACGTCGCACGGGAGGTCGGTGACATCACCTACACCCAGGCGCTCAACCCCCGGGGCGGCATCGAGTCGGACTTCACCGTGACCCGCATCGCCGCAGACGAGTTCCTGGTGGTCACCGGGACCGCGTTCGGTGCCCACGACGCCGCCTGGCTGCGACGCGCTGCCCGCCGCCGCCGAGCCGCGGTGCGCATCGACGACGTGACGGGCGCGTTGGTCACGTACGCGCTGTGGGGACCGCGCAGCCGCACCATCCTGTCCGGAGTCACCGGGGCCGACCTCGGCAACGAGGCCTTCCCGTTCATGACCTCACGCGAGATCACCGTCGGGGACGTGCCCGTGCGCGCGTTGCGGGTCACCTTCGTCGGCGAGCTCGGCTGGGAGCTTTACGCCTCCGCGGACTACGGCGCGGCCCTGTGGTCGGCGTTGTTCGAGTCGGGGCGCCCCCACGGGCTGGTCGCCGGTGGGTACCGCGCGATCGAGAGCCTGCGGCTGGAGAAGGGCTACCGGGTGTGGAGCTCGGACCTGACGCCCGAGACCAACCCGTACGAGGCGGGGCTGGGATTCTGCGTGAAGCTCGACAAGCCGGGTGGGTTCTCGGGGGCCGAGGCGCTGCGGGCCGTCAAGGCGCGCGGGGTGCGCCGTCGGTTGCGGTGCCTGACCCTGGACGACCCCCGGTCCGTCGCGCTCGGCAACGAGCCGGTGCGGATCGGCGCCGACGTCCGCGGGCGCGTCACGTCCGGCGGCTACGGCTACACCGTCGGTGCCTCGATCTGCTATGCCTACCTTCCCGTCGACGAGTCCGAGCCGGGCACGGAGGTCGCGGTAGACGTGTTCGGCGAGTGGGTGCCGGGGGTGGTCCGCGAGCAGCCGCTGTTCGACCCGAAGCACACCCGGGTCCACGCGCCGGGCTGACGGCGGTGACCCGATCGGGTGCGGTCGCGGATCAGCCGCAGCCGCCCGTCCGCAGCCAAGATGGGGCCGGTGCTGGGACGATCGCCGGATGGATTCCGCGCTGCGGCTGCGTCCGCTCTCCGACACCGACGAGGACGAGGCCCGGGCGGCCCAGGCCGAGGTTGCCGACCGCTTCGAGTTCCTGCTCGACGTGCGCGACGGCGAGCAGTGGCCGTCCTACGTCGCACGGATGCGGCAGTGCCGCCCCGGAGACGACGTACCGTCCGGCTGGGTGCCCTCGACCTTCCTCGTCGCGGTCGTCGCCGGGCAGCTCGTCGGCCGGGCGTCGATCCGGCATGTCCTCAACGACGAGCTGCTGACCTACCACGGCCACATCGGGTACGCCGTGCGCCCGGCATTCCGGCGGCGCGGCTACGCCACCGCGATCCTGCGGCAGTCGCTCGACGTCGCGCGGCAGGTCGGCGTGCCGCGTGCGCTGCTCACCTGCGACGAGGACAACATCGGGTCGGCGACGGTCATCGAGCGCTGCGGCGGGGTGCTCGAGGACATCGTCGACGGGCCGGACGGAGCGCCGCCCAAGCGCCGCTACTGGATCGACCTCGCCGAGGACTCGACCGCGTCCTCGCCGCAAGACCTTCCGGGTGCCCCTCGGTGATCCCCTTCGGCATGCGCCGTCGCGAAGTCGACCTCCCGATCGCGCACGGGGACGGGGATCACCTCCCGGGTGCCCCTCCATGATCCCGACTGGTGGCTGTCGTGAGCGCCGGCGCATCTCCTCCCGTTGATCATGCAGGACCTGGCCACGCAGGTGGCCCGTTGCTGCATGATCAACGGCTGTAGTCGAAGGGTGAACGCTGGATCTACTAACTTGGGGATCTCCCGGGAACCTTTGCAAAAAACACTTCGCAAAACTGTCTTTGCGGTCTACCGTGGTCCACATGACGCCACCTACGACGCCACCGACGGGGGACCGGCCCGCGTCGGTGGGCGCCGGTCGCCCGGTCGCTCCGGCCGCTCCGGCCCAGGAGCCCGACACCGTCGTGCGCCCGGACGCGCGCAGCCTGCGCGCGCTGGCCCACCCGCTGCGGCTCCGGCTGCTGGGCCTGCTGCGCAGCGAGGGCCCGGCCACGGCGAGCGGGCTGGCGGCGCTGACCGGCCAGTCCAGCGGCGCGACGAGCTACCACCTGCGCCAGCTGGCTGAGTTCGGCTTCGTCGTCGAGGCAACCGAGCGCGGGAACGCCCGCGACCGCTGGTGGCGGGCGGCCCACCGATCGACCCACTTCGACCTGCCGCCCGACGCCGACGAGGAGAGCCGGGCGATGGGGGAGCAGTACCTGCGCATCGTCGCCGACGCCTACGCCCGTCGCCTTGACGCCGCGATCTCGGGGCTGCCGACCCTGGAGGAGGATCTCGGCCCCGGCTGGGACGACGGCTTCACGATGAGCGACCTGCCGCTGCGGCTGACCCGGGACGAGGCGGTGGCGCTGGTCGCCGAGCTCGACGGCCTCGCGGCGCGCTACCGCCGTGACGACCCGGAGACCCGCGCGTCGGCACCGGCAGGCTCCGAGCGCGTCGTCCTGCAGTTCCAGGTGCTCCCGGTCCCGCACCGCCCGGGCGGGACAGGTGACCTCAGCCACGTCAGCACCGACGACCTGACCCACGACAGCACCGGCGACCTCACCCACGACAGCACCGACGACCGCGAAGGGGGACCGGCATGACCGCCGACGCCACGACCGAAACCTCGAGCCGGCCGCCGCCGGCCCGCAACCGGCGAGGGCTGGTCGGCCTGCTCGGCGCTGCCGGGGTCTCGATCTTCGGCACCCGGATGTCGTTCCTCGCCATTCCCTGGTTCGTCCTCGTCACGACGGGCAGCGCGTCGCAGACCGGTCTCGTGGCCTTCGCGGAGATGACGCCGTACGTGCTCGTCCAGGGACTCGGCGGCCCGTACGTCGACCGGATCGGTGCCTGGCGGCTCGCCGTGACGACCGACCTGATCGCGACGGTGGCGGTCGGGGCCATCCCGCTGCTGTACGCGGTCGACCATCTGTCGCTGGCGCTGCTCTGCCTGGCCGTCGCCGTCGCGGGTGCGGCCCGGGGGGCCGGTGACTCGTCCCGCTACGTCATGGTGCCGGGCGTCACGAGGGCGGCCGGCGCGGCGATGGAGCGTGGTGCCGGGCTCTCCGACGGGGTCAACCGGCTGGCCGGCATGATCGGCGCGCCGCTGGCCGGCGTGCTGATCGCGGTGTGGTCGGCGCCGGCCGTCGTGGCCATCGACGCCGCGACGTTCGCC
>JAVEDG010000356.1 GCA_030841245.1 Actinomycetota bacterium | reverse complement strand
GACGGCGACCACGACGTAGTTGAGGTTGCCGAGGCACATCATCAACGGCATGACCAGGCCCGAGACGAACTGCGCCCCGAAGGAAGCCTTGTAGAGCGCGTCGTTCTGCTCGGCGAACGCCTCCTCGACCTCTCGGGTCCGGCCGAAAACCTTGACCAGCGAGTGACCGGTGAAAGCCTCCTCGACGTGCGCGTTGAGCCGGCCCGTGTTGCGCCATTGCTGCACGAAGAGGCCCTGCGACCGCTTCATGATGCCGCTGACCAGCACCAGGCTGAGCGGCACCGTCACGAGGGCGACGAGCGCCAGCAGCGGAGAGATCCAGACCATCAGGCCGAGCACACCCACGATGGTCAGCACCGAGACGAGCAGCTGGCTCATGGTCTGCTGGAGGCTCTGGCTGACGTTGTCGATGTCGTTGGTCACGCGGGAGAGCAGCTCTCCGCGCGGCTGCCGGTCGAAGTACCGCAGCGGCAACCGGTTGATCTTGGCCTCGACGTCGCTGCGCATCCGGAGGACCGTCGCCTGCACGACGCTGTTGAGCAGGTAGCCCTGCAGCCAGGACGCGAGCGCCGACGCGACGTACACCGACAGGGCCAGCATGAGCACGGAGGTGAGAGCGGGGAAGTCGACGCCCTGACCGGGTACGACGTGCAGGTGCGTGAGCATGTCGGCCACCCGCCCGTGGCCCTGGCTGCGCAAGGTGTCGACGGCTTGTGCCTTGCTGACGCCGTCGGGCAGGTTGCGACCGAGCAGCCCGGCGAAGATCAGGTTGGTGCCGCGGCCGAGGATCTTGGGGCCGGAGACGGCCAGGCCGACCGCCAGGCAGGCGAGGGCGAGGACCGTGATCACCTTGCCGCGTTCGGGCCGCATCCGGGCGATGAGACGTCTGGCGGAGGGGCCGAAGTTCATCGACTTCTGCGCCACGATGCCGCCTCCGAACGGGCCGCGCCCCGGCCCGGGGGTGAGGCCCTGGACCCGTTCGGTCTCCTGCATGGTCCCGGCCCGCTTGCCGCCGGCCGCGGGGGCCGTGCTGTCCTTCGCCGGGCCCGGGGTCGTCGAGGTCGGGCCGCTCATGCGGCCCCCTCCTGGCTGAGCTGGGACCGGACGATCTCCTGGTAGGTCCGGTCGTCCGCGAGCAGCGACTCGTGGGTCCCGCGGGCGACGATCTCGCCGTGGTCCATCACCAGGATCTGGTCGGCGTCGAGGATGGTCGACACTCGCTGCGCGACGATGACGACCGTCGCCTCCCTCGTCGTCGGTCGCAGCGCACGTCGCAGCCGGGCGTCGGTCGCGATATCGAGTGCGGAGAAGGCGTCGTCGAACAGGTAGATCTCGGGGCGCTTGACCAGGGCCCGGGCGATCGCGAGCCGCTGGCGCTGGCCCCCCGACACGTTGCTGCCGCCCTGAGCGATCGCGGCGTCCAGCCCGCCGGTCATGGCCTCGACGAAGTCGCGGGCCTGTGCTGTCTCGAGGGCTGCCCACAGCTCGTCCTCGCTGGCGTCGGGCTTGCCGTACTGCAGGTTGGAGCGGACGGTGCCGGTGAAGAGGTAGGCCCGCTGCGGGACCAGCCCGATGGTCGACCAGAGCAGCTCGGGGTCCAGGTCGCGCACGTCGACGTCGTCGACGCGGACCACGCCACCGGTGGCGTCGTACAGCCGTGGCATCAGGTTGAGCAGCGTGGACTTGCCGGCGCCGGTCGAGCCGATGATGGCGGTGGTCTCGCCGGGGCGGGCGGCGAAGCTCAGGTCGCGCAGCACGGGGGCGGTGGCGCCGGGGTAGGTGAACTCGACGTGCTCGAACGAGACCTCACCGTGGCGCGCCAGCGAACGGATCGGGGTGGCCGGCGGGACGACGGACGACTCGGTGTCGAGCACCTCGGTGATCCGGTCCGCGCAGACGGCGGCGCGGGGGATCATCACGAGCATGAAGGTCGCCATCATGACCGACATCAGGATCTGCATGAGATAGCTCATGAAGGCGGTGAGCGCCCCGATCTGCATCGTGCCGTCGTCCACCCGATGGCCGCCGAACCACAGCACGCCGACGATCGAGACGTTCAGGATGAGCATGACGGTGGGGAACATGGTGGCCAGCCAGCGCCCGGTCGTTAGCCCCGAAGCGGTGAGATCGGTGTTCGCCTCGCGGAACCGGGCTGTCTCGTAGGGCTCGCGGACGAACGCGCGCACGACCCTGATGCCGGTGATCTGCTCGCGCAGGATGCGGTTGACCGTGTCGATCCGGGGCTGCATGGCGCGGAACGCCGGGATCATCCGGGTGACGATGAACACGACCGCGAGGATCAGCGCCGGCACGCTCACCGCGAGCAGCCAGGACAGGCCGATGTCCTCGCGCATGGCCATGATGACCCCGCCCACCATCATGATCGGGGCGGTCACCATCAGCGTCGCGCCGAGCTGCACGACCATCTGCACCTGCTGCACGTCGTTGGTCGTGCGGGTGATCAGCGATGGGGCGCCGAAGGCGGCGACCTCCTGCCCGGAGAACGACCCGACGCGACCGAAGACGGAGGCCCGGACGTCGCGGCCGAACGCCATGGCGGTTCGGCTGCCGAAGAATACGGCAATCACGCTGCACGCGACCTGGACCAGCGAGACGGCGAGCATCACGGCACCGGTGTGCACGATGTATCCGGTGTCACCCTTGACCACGCCGCTGTCGATGATGTCGGCGTTGAGTCTGGGCAGGTACAGCGCCGCTATGGTGGCCACGAACTGCAGCCCCACGACGAGCCCGAGCCACTGGCGGTAGGGGCGCAGGTGGCTGCGGAGCAGACGAAGCAGCATCAGTCCTCCGAGGTCCCCGGCGGGTGCGGTTTGCGAGCGACGCCGTGGAGCACGACGTCGACGATCTCCTCCGGCGTCAGTAGCTGCCCGTCGGCGATCTGCTGGTGGCTGCCGGAGAAGGTGAGCAGGCGCAGCACGTGCAGCGCGCGGGCGGTCGGGACGCAGAAGGCGTCGTCGTCGCCGGAGAAGAGTGCCTGGACGGAGAGGAGGGCGCGCTCGCGGTACGGCGTGCCGTGCTCGTCACACTGCTCGAGCTCGGGCGGGGGAGCGACCAGACCGACTGCCCGCATCAGCGCGAAGATCTCCCGGAAGCCGTCCTGCAGGAGCGACACGACGGCGACCAACCGCTCCCGCACCGGCAGCGCCGGGTCGATCGTCTCGATCTTCTCGACGAAGGGCCGCGGGTCGAAGGCCTGACGCAGGGCCTGCGCGACGAGGTCCTCCTTGCTGGCGAAGACCCGGAAGATCGTCCCCTCCGCGATGCCGGCCGACTCGGCGATCTGCCGGGTCGTGACGGCGCGGCCGTGCTGGTGCAGCAGGGGGACGACGGCCTCCACGATCTGCTGACGCCGCCGATCCGGCGCCAGCGGGGTCGCCCGCCCTCGTCCCGTCATGGTCGCGAGAATAAGTGAGTGAACACTCACTCACAAGCGGTCGGGCAGTGCTGGCGGGGCCAGGGTGTGCGAGGATGGCGTCGCGCCGGGGGCCGGGACACCCTTTGGGGGAAGGTCCAGTGCCGTGAGGGAGCGCTACGAGAGGCCCGCGCCGCCCATTGACGGGGTTCAAGAGCGACGCGGGTCCCTTGGGGACGCCGATCGAGCCCGACCCGACAAGTGCCGGACGGAGATCTCATGTCGCCAGAAAGTTCGTCGCCAGAAAGCCCGTCGCCAGAAACAGAGAACAAGTCACTCGTCCGCCGGTTCTACACCGAGCTCGACGCCGGCAACGTCGACGCGATGGACGATCTCGTCGCAGAGGACTACGTCGATCACAATCCTCCGCCCTTCCCGGGGCTCGCGTCTGGCCGCGCCGGGCTGAAGCAGGCGTTTGGGATCTTCTGGGATGCGACCCCGGGGCGTCACGAGATCGAGGACCAGGTCGCCGAGGGCGACAAGGTCGTGACACGACTCACCGCTTACGGCCGCCACGACGGTGAGCTGCCGGGTGGCCTGGCAGCGACCGGCCGGGACATGGTGCAGACCGCGGTGTCGATCCACCGGGTGCAGGACGGACGTCTGGTCGAGCACTGGTCCGCGAGAGACGATCTCGGGCTGCTCGTTCAGCTCGGCGTGATCTCGATGCCGTCGGGTTAGTCCCGACCGGGACGCCCTACCGATCCGAGCCCGGTCTGCTGCGATCCCTCGGCTCGGCGAAGCACCAGCTCGTACCGGTAGTGGCTGTCTGGCTCGGTGGTGTCCTCGTCCGCGACCAGCGAGGCGTTCAACTGCGCATCCTTGCCGCTGGCGGCCTCATGCTCCGTCTGGTCCGATCGATGCTCGGCCATTGCGTCCCCCTTGGCTCGATCTCACGTGAACGCCGGGGTCCGGGGCGAATCGCCGTACACGGCAAGCCTGCACCCTGGCAGCACGCGTCGTCCGCCGAACGGTCGGAAATCTCCGCGCAGCTGTCAGTGCACGACGAGCGGTGGGACGCCGTCGTCGTCGAGCAGGTGGGTCGCTTCCTGTTTGCGGGGCAGGAAGTACACCGGGATGAAGGTGAGCAGTACCAGGGACGCCGCCAGCCAGTAGCTGTTCGCGAAGGCCTCGGCGGCTTGGACTAGTCCCTTGGCCACCCCTGCCGCGCCACCGATCTGGTTTGCCACTGTCGGATCCCGTTGGGCGGCGATCGCCGGCAGGGCGAGCGGCTTGTTCTTGAGCTGGTTGGTCAGCATCACCGAGATGACTGCGACGCCCACCGAGCTGGCAATCTGCTGCGTGATGTTGAGAAGGGTGGACCCACGTGCTACCTCGTGATGCGTCAAGGTCTTCAGCGCGGTGGTGAACAGCGGCATCATCGTCGCCCCCATGCCGAGCCCCATGACGAACAACAACCCGATGAGCAGCTTGTACGACGTGTCCGCCTCGATCTGCGTCAAGCCGAACATGCCAACGGTGATCAGTACGAGGCCGAACGGGACGATGCGGCCGACGGGGAACCTGTCGACCAAGGTGCCGGCGATCGGCATCGTGAGCATTGCTCCGATCCCTTGAGGCGCGACCAGCAGTCCGGCGTGCAGTGTCGACTCGCCGCGGACCTCCTGGAAGTAGGTAGGGACCAGCAGCAGTCCACCGAAGAACGCGGCCGCGAACAGGAACATCGTGATCGTCGACACCGCCAGATTGCGGTTCTTGAACAGCCTCAGGTCCAACAACGGGTGCTCGGGGCGGAACGCGTGCCAGACGAAAGTGAGCATCAGCGCCACGCCGACGAGCATCGAGACCCACACCCGTGGTGCCGTGAAGTCGCCTCCCTCTTGCGGGAGGCTGGACACACCGAACAGGAACAGTGCGAGCCCGGGCGAGAGCAGCAGCATTCCGAGGAAGTCGAAGGACTCCGAGGGCTCCGGGGTGTCACTCGGCAGGACGACGAACGCATAGACGAGTGCCACGGCGCCGATGGGGGCGTTGATCAGGAAGATCCAATGCCAGCTGGCGTGCTCGATCAGCCAGCCACCGAGGATCGGTCCGAGGATGGGACCGAGCAACATGGGCACGCCGAGGATGGCCATCAGCCGGCCCATGCGCTTCGGCCCGGCCGACCTGGTCATGATCGTCATGCCGAGCGGCATCAGCATGCCGCCGCCCAGGCCCTGAAAAACGCGGAAAAGGATCAGCATGTTGATCGAGCTCGCGGTGGCGCACAGCACCGACCCGGCGGTGAACAGGCCGATTGCCGTGAGGTAGAGGCGCTTGGTGCCGAAGCGGTCCGCGGCCCAACCTGTCATGGGGATGACCGTCGCGAGTGACAGGGTGTATGCGGTGACCGTCCATGCGACGTGCGAGTAGGCGATCGGTTGGTCAACGCTTCCGAACACGGTCTGGAACGTCGGCAGCGCGACATTGACAACCGTTATGTCAAGTATGGACATGATCGCGCCGAGGACGACGACCCCGGCGATCTTCAGGACTGCCGCGTCGATCTGCTCCGGGTACTCCGGGGTCTTGAGCATTGCCATGCGGGTGGCTCCTTGGCGCTCGTCCTGCTTACCGGCAACCGGTCATGTGACCATCCTGCCGGGGCCGCAGGGATTCGTGACGTGGACCAGTGCCCTCGCCCTCCGGGGCCGTCGTGACGAGGGCATCAACAAGAGCCCAGAGCTCTTGCATCCCGGCACCCGCAGGCCGCTCGTTGAACGCCGGCCGAGATAGGCAGTTGTCTAGTCAGCCACCGCTAGGCGGTCTAGCCTTGGCGCACCCGTTGCGGTGCTCACCCACATTCGCGTGTAGGCGGCCCGTGGCGGGGCCAAACGCTCCCGCCACGGCCGTCGCATCCCCCGTCGGCTGGCCGTGGCGGGCCTTTCGGCCAAGGCGACAATGCCCGTTCGGCCAATGGCAAGCGGGTGCGCGCCGGACAATTCTGTTACTGCGCGCATCCGGACCGTAGCGAGGGTGCGGCTCCGACGGGTGAGGGCGTGCAACGGCCCGCGCCGCCGTCTGTGCAGGGGAGCGGCAGCGCGGGCTGCTTTTCGCCCACGAAGCCGCGCGGGCCCGGGGGGTGACCGGGCACCATGACAGGGGTGGACCTGCCACACGGCGACTGGGCACGGGTCGAAATGGCCATCGGCGTTCTGATGCAGGTCTGTGGCTGGGATGCGACTACCGCCCGGGCCCGTCTGCGACGGTCAGCGGACCTGTCGGACGTGCCTATCACCATGCTCGCGGCAGCGATCCTGGGACTGTTCCCCTAGTCCCGATGACCGGCCCGACGGCGCCTCGCCCAGCTTCTCGACCAGGCGTCGCTCCCTGCCACATTTCGCCACGTTCCGTCATTGGTCATTTAGAGCCATGGGCTACCGACGACGCGCGAGGGAGCGTGCACCGTGTGCGTGTCGGCGCACCGCTGAGATCACCACACGGGAGGACATCACCATGAATCGCATCGGACGTCTGGCGATGGCAACAGCATCGGCTGGGGTCATTCTCGTAGCAGGGCCGGGCTCGGCGTGGGCGCACGAGTGCTTCGTCGCGAGCCGCTCGGCCCAGGGCAACGCGAGCGCCGGCGCCCACTCCGCCGCGTGGGACCAGCTCAGCCTGCACACTCTTCTGACCGAGGTCATCGGTCTGCCCGACGGTCTGGCCGCCTGCGTGGAGCAGAAGGCCCCCGACGCCGGGCTTCCGTCGTCCTTCGTCTTCGGCGGCAAGCAGGCTCAGGGCCAGGGCGGGGTCATCGCGGAGAACAACCCCAACTTCGCGGCCAAGGGCCTCGGTAGCAACGGCAAGGGAATCGACCACGGCGAGGATGTTTACGGTCCCATCATCGGCGAGCTGATCGGGGAATGCTCTGCATGACCCGCCAGTGTCTGGGTAAGGCCGGCAAGCTTCATCCCGTTTCCCCTTGTGTCCCCCGCGTGGCATGACCACCGAGTCAGCCCCCGCCAGCAGTCCGAACGCTGCTAGTTCAGCCTTTGCCCTGACGTCGCTGGTTGAGCCATCGCCGAGTGTGGCTGCCGGGCTCGTCCCGGGCGGCCATGAATCCCAGGAAGATGAACAGTCCAGCCCCGAGCAGACCACCAGGCTCGCCGGTCACCATCGCCCAGACCAGGAAGCTCAGGCCGATGAACCACAGCACGGCCGCAGAGAGCAGACTCAGCAGGTACCAGTCTCGACCGCCGACTCGGATGACTGTCTTGTCCAGGTCGATGCGCCGCGGCTCAGTTTCATGTTCCCCCATGTTGCTCAGTCTGCATCCGGTTCTGGGCTTCCCGCAGCCGGACGGGTCGATATCGTCTGAACGTCCGGGTCGAGCCGCCGCACGAGAGGCCGACCCGATGCCCGCCAGCCACGTCCTCGCCCCGCACGACGACGGCACCTGGCAACTGGCGCGACTCCTCGATCAGTACCGCGGCCCGGACGGCTGGCGGTGCGTCGTCACCTACTCGACCGCGCCGGGGATGCGCTGCCTGCGGGCGTACCCGGCCGAGCAGCTACGCCCGTCTCCTAACGAGCCAGAGAATAAGGGCTGCCAGCCCAGCGCAGGCGAGAAGGATGCATATG
>JAVEDG010000329.1 GCA_030841245.1 Actinomycetota bacterium | reverse complement strand
TAGGTCGAGGTGACTAACTAGGTAGAGGTGTTTGCGGGTGTGGTCTTCCCTAGGCAGTGATCATGCAGTTGCTGCGGAGGGGGAGAACGTGGCGGCGACGCGGAGGAAGATGTCGTTCGCCTCGGTCTCGCCGATCGTGACCCGCGCGCCTTCGCCGGCGAACGGTCGTACGACGACGCCGGCCGCCTCGCACGCCGCGGCGAACTCGGTCGTCCGCTCTCCCAGGCGCAGCCAGACGAAGTTGGCCTCGGACGCGGGCTGGGCCCAGCCCTGCTCCCGCAGCGCGTCGTGCACCCGCGACCGCTCCTTGACCAGCGCCTCGACCCGCTCGAACAGCTCGTCCTCGGCGGCAAGCGACGCGGTCGCGGCGGTCTGCGCGATGCTGCTGACACCGAACGGCACCGCGGTCTTGCGCAACGCCGCTGCCACCGGCTCGTGGGCCACCGCGAAGCCGACTCGCAGCCCGGCGAGCCCGTAGGCCTTGGAGAACGTGCGCAGCACGACGACGTTGGCCCGGTCGCGCGCCACGTCGATCGCATCGGGCACCGCTGCGTCGCGGACGAACTCCCGGTAGGCCTCGTCGATCACCACGACCACGTCGCGGGGCACCCGGTCGAGGAACCGCTCCAGGTCGGCGCCGCTGATCGCCGTGCCCGTCGGGTTGTTCGGCGAGCAGACGAGCACCAGCCGCGTGCGCTCGGTGACCGCGGCGGCCATCGCGTCGAGATCGTGCTGCTCCGTCCCGGTCAGCGGCAGCTGCACCGACCGCGCGCCAGAGATCTGCACGACGATCGGGTACGCCTCGAACGAGCGCCAGGCGTAGACGACCTCGTCACCCTCGGCAGCCGTGGCCTGCACCACCTGCTGCAACACCCCGACCGAGCCGGTGCCGGTGGCAACGCGTCCCGTCGGGACGTCGAGCCGGTCGGCGATCGCAGCGACCAGCCCGGTCGCGAACATGTCGGGGTAGCGATTGAACCGCGCCGCCTCCGACCTCACGACGTCGAGCACCGAGGGCAGCGGCGGGTAAGGGTTCTCGTTCGACGAGATCTTGTACGACGGCGCGTCCCCGGTTGTCGTTGCGGGACGCCCGGGCCGGTAGCTGGGGATGCCCTCGAGCGCGCTGCGCAGCCGCGGGTGGTCGGGCTGTGTCATGACCGCACCCTACGCAGCCGGACGGCCGGCGCCGAGTCGGTGCGAGCTCAGCCGGTGCGGGGCAGCGCGCACAGGCACTGCATGGGGTCCTCGTGGTAGCGCGCCACGAGGTCCGAGGTCGCCCGGTCCAGCCGCTTGTGCAGCGCCTCCCGGTAGGAGGACAGGACGCTCTCGGCGCTAGTGAGCCTGGTGATCAGCTCGGTCGGCACGGTCTCGCCCTCGAGGCCGACGACGCTGTCCCAGAGGTCGGGCAGGTTGGGCAGGATCGGCATGCCGCCGTCGGGGTGCAGCGACAGGATCACCTGTCGTCCCGAGCGGCCCCGCGCTTCGGTCAGCACGTCGCGCAGCGCTGCGTGGTCGCCGAGCCTGTTACGGGCGCGCAGCACGTCGCGCCGGGCCTGGATGATGCGCCTCCAGTACGACGTGCGCAGCTCCTCCTCGAGCAGCGTCCGCCGGTAGGCGCGCAGCCGCGTGAGGGTGAGGTGGGACAGCTCGGGGACCCGTTCGGGACCCCGGCGACCCGCGACCGGGAGCGTGGCGACGGGGGCGCCGGTGGAGCTCGATCCGGCGCCCTGCGCGGTAGTGGCTCCCGGCGAGGTCATGGAACCTCATCGACCGTCCTGCCGTCGGGCTTGACGGCTCTCACCCAATGGGGCGCAGCCCCCGCCACGCCCCCCAGCCGGTGCCGGGCAGGCACTGCCGGCCCTCAAGGCGACGCGACGAGCAGATCGGTCGACAGGTCTGCGACGGCGCTCGCGCCGACCAGGGCGAGGGTGAGGTCCAGCTCGGCGATCAGGTTCTGCAGCACGGCGGTCACGCCGGCGGCACCGTCCAGAGCAAGTCCGTAGACATAGGGACGCCCCACCAGCACTGCGTCGGCGCCGGTGCGGACACCATTGTCGACCAGCACCGGGACGTCGACGGCGGCTCGCACGGCGGGCAAGGCGTCGGTCGAGGCGAGCGCTCCGTCGACCTGGCGCCCCCCGTGGTTGGAGACGATGACACCGTCCGCGCCGCACTCGACCGCACGACGGGCGTCGTCGGGATGGGACAGGCCCTTGACCAGCAGCGGCAAGGGGGTCTTGGCACGCAGCCGCTCCAGGTCGGCCCACGACAGGTGCGGCCGGGGGAACACGTCGATGAACGTCTCGACCGCTGCCCGCGCTCGTGGCGCGCGCAGATTGGTCGTGGTGCGACCGGGATAGCCGCGGCTCAGCTCGAACAGGGTGCGCACCGCACCAGCGGTGACCGGCGGACGCGGGCTCGTGGGACCGGCCAGCCGTTCGTCGACCAGGCGCTGGAACACCGGGTCGGTGACGTACTGCGCGATGCCCTTGCCACGGGCGAACGGCAGGTAGCCGAGGTCGAGGTCGCGGGGCCGCCAGCCGAGCACGGTGGTGTCGACGGTGAGCACGACGGCCTGGCAGCCACTCGCCTCGGCCCGCGCGACGAAGCTGTCGGAGAGCTCGTCGACGGCGCTGGCGTAGAGCTGGAACCAGCGGGGCGCGCTCCCGGAGACGGCGGCGACCTGTTCCATCGACCGCGACGCCTGGCTCGACTGCACGAACGGCAGGCCGCAGGCCGCGGCGCCACGCGCTGCGGCGAGGTCGGCGTCCGGGTGCGCCATCTCGAGCACGCCGACCGGCGCGAGAAGCAACGGGGCGGGCAGCCGCTGCCCGAACAGCTCGACGCGGAGGTCCCTGGTCTGATGGCCGCGTAGCACCCGGGGCACGATCCGCCACCGATCGAACGCGGCGCGGTTGGCGCGTGCGGTCGACTCGTCCCCGGCCGAGCCCGCGACGTAGGCGAACGCGTCGCGGGACATGGCGCGGCGGGCCCGGCGCTCCAGCTCGGGGAAGGAGGCCGGCACCTTCGGCCGGCGGCCGAGCACACCGTCGCGGTAGATCGCGCCCTGCCTCGCTCGGCCCGGCCCGACATCGCTCACGGACCGGACAGTAGCCAGCCGGCCGTCAGTGCTGGG
>JAVEDG010000290.1 GCA_030841245.1 Actinomycetota bacterium | reverse complement strand
GGTTCGCGTTCGCCACCAGCCTCGACTCCGGGTCCGCCTACCCGCACGTGCTCGCCAGCCTGCTCCTGTTCGCCCTCGGCAACGGGCTCTCGTTCGTACCCCTCACCCAGGCCGCCCTGGAAGGCGTCCCTGCGAAGGACGCCGGCGCCGCATCCGGTCTGGTCAACGTCACCCAGCAGCTGGGCGGCACGCTAGGGGTCGCCATCCTCGTCACCGTCTTCGGCCACTTCAGCCGCAACGCCGACACCACACTCGGCGCATCGGCTGCGGTCCGAGCCCAGGAGGTGTTCACCGCCGGCGCGTCACACGCGTTCCTGGCGGCCGCCATGTTCCTGGTCGCGGCGCTGGTCCTGGTCGCAGTCGGCGTACGTTCCCCCAGCACGTCGGCGGCGTAACCCGGCCGGGCTCAGACACGCCGAACACGAGCGATGTACGACGGTCAGCTCCCGACCGGTGAGCGGCTCGATCGTGCGTGCCATCGCGCCGGAGGGTCCTCACCGACCAGTCCGTCCACCGCCTCGCGGAGCAGGTCGGCGTGGCCTGTGTGCCTGCCGTACTCCTCGATCAGGTCGCAGACGAGCCGGCGCAGGCTGGCGTGGCGGCCGTCCGGCCCGGACACGTGCACGAGCTGGTCGAGCCCGCCGTCGGCCAGGGCGGCGTCGAGTCTCGCCCGGGACCGCTCTACGGCACCGTCCCAGAGCGCGTAGAGCATTTCGGGGCTGTCGTCGGCGGCGGAGGCGAACTCCCAGTCGTTGCTGCCGTCCCAGCCGTTGGCATCCCACGGGGCGCCGATCGGCTCGCCCCGCAGCTTGGTGGTGAAGATGTAGTCCTCCACCGCGGCGAGATGCTTGAGCAGGCCGCCGAGGGTCAGTGACGAGGCGCCGATGTGGGTCTGCAGCCCGGCCGTGTCGAGGTCGTCGGCCTTCCAGCGGAACGTCGTGCGCAGCCGGTCGAGCGCGCCGACGAGATGCTCGGTCTCGGTGCCGGCGAAGGGAGGTTCCCACGGGAAGTCGTTGTCGGTCATGGCACGACTGTAAGCCTCATTCCGGACGTTCCCCGGCCGGAATCCAACGGAGGCCCGCGCGCAACCATTCGCGGCCGCTGCGCACCATGCCGGCGTCGCCGGAGCGGTTCAGTCGCCGCCGGACGCCGGGAGGTTCGGCAGCGCCCCGCCGTACCGGCGGTCCCGTGCGGCATAGTTGCCGATCGCCTGCCACAGGTGACGCCGGTCGAAGTCCGGCCAGAGCGTGTCGAGGAAGACCAGCTCCGCGTACGCCGACTGCCACAGCAGGAAGTTCGAAGTGCGCTGCTCCCCCGAGGACCGCACGAACAGGTCGACATCGGGGATGCCCGGTTCGTCGAGGTGGCGCGCGATGGTGCGCTCGTCGACCTTTTCCGGGTCGATCCGGCCGGCGGCCACCTCGCGAGCGATGGCCGCAGCAGCGTCGGCGATCTCGGCGCGACCGCCGTAGTTGACGCAGAACTGCAGGGTGATCGTCCGGTTGTCCACCGTGCGACGCTCGGCCTCCTCGAGCTCGTCGATGACACTGCGCCACAGCCGGCGGTGCCGGCCGGCCCACCGGATCCGCACGCCCATGGCGTCCAGCTCGTCGCGGCGGCGGCGGATCACCTCGCGGTTGAAGCCCATGAGGAAACGCACCTCGTCGGGCGAGCGCTTCCAGTTCTCGGTGGAGAACGCGTAGGCCGACAGGTACGGGACGCCGACCTCGATCGCCCCGTGGATGACGTCGAGCAGGGCCGCCTCGCCCGCTTCGTGCCCCTTGGTCCGGGCCAGCCCGCGCGCCTTGGCCCACCGGCCGTTGCCGTCCATGACGATCGCCACGTGCTTGGGCAGCAGGTCGGTCGGGATCGCCGGCGGCCGCACGCCCGAGGGGTGCGGGGGCGGTGGGCGCACCGGCGTACGACGTGGCATGGCAAGCGACCCTAGTGACCGCTCAGCCGCGCTCCACGAGCGGCAACGAGCGCAGCCCGCGTTCGAGGTGCCACTGCAGGTACGCCGAGGCCAGCCCGCTCGCCTCCCTGCGGTGCCGGGCCTCGCTGGCGCCGGCCGCCGCCCAGTCGCCGGTCAGCAGCGCCGACAGGAGGACGAGGGTCTCGGCGGCCGGGGTGACCGAGCCGGGGGGTCGGCAGTCGGGGCAGACGGCGCCACCGGCCGCGACGTTGAAGTAGGAGTGCGGTCCGGGCCGGGCACACTGCGCGCAGTCCTCGAACGACGCGGCGTAGCCCGCGACGGCGAGCGAACGAACGAGAAACGCGTCGAGGACCAGGCTCGCCGGCTGGGCTCCGTCGGCCAACGTCCGCAGCCCACCCACCAGGAGCAGGAAGTGCTGGACCGCCGGCTCGTTCTCCTCGGACGTCAGCCGCTCCGCCGTCTCCAGCATCGCGGTCCCGGCGGTGTAGCGGCCGTAGTCCGCGCAGATGCGCTCGCCGTACGTCGCGAGGCTCTCGGCCTGCTGGACGATGTCGAGGCTGCGGCCTTCGTAGATCTGCAGGTCGACATGCATGAACGGCTCGAGCCGGGCACCGAACTTCGACTTGGTGCGCCGGACTCCCTTGGCGACCGCCCTGATCCGGCCGTGCTCCCGGGTGAGCAGGGTGATGATGCGGTCGGCCTCGCCGAGCTTCTGGGTACGCAGCACGACACCCTCGTCCCGGTAGAGGCCCACGGGACCCATTGTCGTCCCGTGGACCGACATCCGGCTGCCGGACTCGCCCCGCCGGCCGACAACCCTGTTTCCGACTCGTCCGGCGGGGCCGAACGTCTTGGCCTGCCTGACTCGTCAGGGAGCCGGGGCTCAGCCCAGGTTGGCGTCGCCGATGCCGATCCGCGCGCCCCAGGGGTCCTTGACCACGCCGAGGTGGCCCCACTCGGCCAACTCGACCTTCTGCACCGACGAGCCACCGTGCTCGAGGGCGATCGCCTCGGACTTGACGGCGTCGTCGACGGAGAGGAAGCAGTCCCAGCGAGGCGGCCCGTCGGTGGACTCGCTGAAGCCCGCGATGGTGTCCGACGTGCCGCGCAGGGCCACGCCGGGGCCGAACTGGTCGGTGAAGTCGAGCGGGAACACCGAGGTGTAGAAGGCCCTGGCCGCCTCCACGTCGGGTACGACAAGCTGCTCCCAGACCAGGCCACCGGGCTCGTTGTAGACCTGCGCGCCGATCATCGGGGCCGCGTCCCAGAGGCCGATGGCCACGCCCTGGTTGTCGGCGACGACAGCCATGTTGCCGATGCCGGCCATCTCGGTGCGGTCCATGATCACCTGTCCGCCGTTGTCGCGGACCGCCTGGATCGAGGCGCCGATGTCGTCGACCGCGAAGTAGAGCATCCACGCGGTGGGCTGGTCCGGCGACTGCAGCGGGCCGAGGCCGGCCGCGTCGTTACCGGCACGACGGGCGATCACGTAGTCGCCCATGTCGGAGCCCTGGTCCTCGAAGTCCCAGCCGACGACCGCGCCGTAGAACTCCTTGGCGGCGGCCACGTCGGGGACGCTGATGTCGAGCCAGCAGGGGGTGCCGGCGGGCCAACGGTCGGTGCGGGTGGGCATCAGTCCTCCGTCTGTCTCGGTTGACCCGAGTCAAGCATGGCCCCACGACAGTCAGCCCTGCGAGGATGGCTCCTCGGGCCGTCGCCTGATGGCGGCTCCGCCGGCTGGTGCGGCCGGTCCTAACGTTTGATGCGTGGCCCGGGTCCAGTACTTCACCGCCTGCACGCTCGACGGCTTCATCGCTGATGAGCACGACTCGCTCGACTGGCTCTTCGAGGCGCCGCACCACGGCGAGGACGACGGCGGTTGGGACGAGTTCATCGGCGGCGTCGGGCCGATGGTCATGGGGGCGACGACCTACGAATGGGTGCTGCGTAACCACGACATGGTGACGAACCCACAGCAGTGGCGCGACTTCTACGCTGACCGACCCTGCTGGGTCTTCTCCCACCGCGAGCTGCCGCCGATCCCGACCGTCGACATCCGCTTCGTCTCCGGCGACGTCCGCCCGGTGTACGACGAGATGCGCGCTGCCCTGCCGGACAAGAACATCTGGCTCGTCGGCGGCGGCGACCTGGTGGGCCAGTTCGACGACGCGGGCCGGCTGGACGAGATCTGGCTCGGGATGCAGCCGGTCGTCCTCGGGGCCGGGGCACCGCTGCTGCCACGACGCATCACCAGCAAGCGGCTGACCCTGCGCGAGGTGCGGCACTCCGACCAGCAGCTGCAGCTGATCCTGGACGTCGCCCCGCGGGACTGATCGGGGGTCGCCGCTCCGGCGGGGCGGTGAGGGCTCGCCTGGCCTTGCCGCCTTCGGAGGGCGGCGTCGACGAGAACTCCGTTGCCGATGGGCCTCGGCGCGCTCATCGTGACGGTGTGGTGATCAGCTATGAGTGGCGCGGCGACCTCGCCGATGCGGAGATGCTGGACCTGGTCCAGAGCCACGGCGGAGATCCGGTTGCCGGCTGGTGGCCCAGGGTCCGCGAGCACAGTCTCGGTTGGGTGACGGCACGCGACGCAGAGGGCGTGCTCGTCGGCTTCGTCAACGTTGCCTGGGACGGCGGCGACCACGCGTTCCTGCTCGACCCGAAGACTCGGTCGCGATTCCAGCGCCGTGGCATCGGGACTGCGCTGGTCGGTCACGCGGTCGACCGCGCTCGGGAGGCGGGATGCGAATGGCTGCACGTCGACTTCGATGACCACCTGGCTCCGTTCTACTTCGATGCCTGCGGCTTCCGGTCGACGCCGGCCGGGTTGATCCACCTGCACCATGCCGAGTGAGTGCGACGATCCAAGACCATCCTCACTCCTGTTGTCGGGTGAGCAGGCGGAGTCGGAAGCGGTGGTGTTGTCTGGGTCGTTGGTCGGGGTCGATCGAGGGCGGTGGGATGAGTTCGGGGTAGCCGTTGGCGGCCAGGCGCACGGTCCAGTGTTGGCGGTGGACCTGCTGGTGGTGGTAGGGGCAGAGCAGGGCGGCGTGGTCGATGTCGGTGGGTCCGCCTTTGGTCCAGTCGTGGTCGTGGTGGGCTTGGCAGTCGGCGGCGGGCCGCTGGCAGCCGGGGGCGATGCAGCCTTGGTCACGCACGATCAGGACGCGGCGCTGGTAGTAGTCGTGGAGGCGGCGTTTGCGTCCGACGTCAAGCGGTTTGCTGTGCCCGTTCATCACGATGGGGATGATCGCGGCGTCGCAGGCGAGGCGGCGTAGTTCGGCGGCGGAGAGGGTGGCCCCGGTGTCGAGGCGCCCGGCCCCGGCCAGCCCGTCGCGCAGTGCCTGCAGGGACACGGTGAGCCCGATGTGCACGTTGGACGGCAGCAGCCGGGTGGGTGCGGCGGCGGAGCCGCCGGGCAGCAGCAGCTGGCCATGTGGAGTGTCCTCGGCGTCGTCAGTGTCGCCGGCCGGGGCTT